>NZ_JADCLB010000069.1:0-346 GCF_014982245.1 Enterobacter cloacae complex sp. P6RS | reverse complement strand
TTTTAAAGATAGTGATATTATCAAAGACATTAGCCTTTACATACCAGATGCTAATTATGATTTTAATTTCTCAAAGCAATCACTTAACATTAGTATCCCTCAGGCATTTGTCACACCGGAAGCACGAAACAGTGTTAGTTCTGATCTCTGGGATGATGGTATTCCAGCAGCGCTTTTCAGTTATGGCATTACAGGTTCTAATACTTACTCTAATGAGTATGGCAATAATAATAACTATTTTGTCAATATGCGTAGCGGCTTAAATCTAAACGCATGGAGATTGCGCAACTATAGTACCTGGAATTATGCACAACCTAACAAAGGTGAGACGACCCAAAACTGGGAG
>NZ_JADCLB010000068.1:0-814 GCF_014982245.1 Enterobacter cloacae complex sp. P6RS | reverse complement strand
GTATAGGAGACATTAAATTCTGGAGTCTTGATTTTAACCATCACACCAAATACGATATAGTACATTCCCAAATGCAGAGCAGGATTAATCACGGCCCATAGCCAGCCTAACAAAGTATGGCGGTAACGTACTGACAGATCACGAATAACCAGTTGCTGAAACAAAAATCGTGAACTCCAAAGTTCGCGTACTGTCGAATAGCTTGTTGCTGTTGAAATAAAATTTCTTGACATACAGTGTTACTCATGATGAACAAAAAAATAGTGAGCGACCCTTCTTAACAGCGTACAGCGCAGTAGATACTCACGCAAAATATATCCAAATCGCCATAGTGCTATAAAAAACCTCATTATTCTCTTTCTGCTCCCAGGAAATTCCAATCCATAGGTACTTGCATAGAGTTCCTGCCAGCGCCCGGTTGTATACAAGCTAAAAAGTCCCCTTAGAGGATATTTACGCCAATATTTTGGCCAGCTAAGACCGAGTCTCCTCGCGCTAAAAGGGATAAAATTTGCTAAAAAAAACTGCTCTGAACTCTCCACCAAAGCTGGTGAAGTTTCGAAATTACCTTGATATACCATTTTCCCGGTTCGCAGTTTTATCGCATTTATCCACAACCACTGTTCCGGCACGTATCGCCAGGCAGAAGTCATCCCTGGTGCGTAGACTCGAGAATAAATCTCACATGTAGCCAAGGGAGCAGCAAAAAATAGTCGAATATCCTCAGTCCGTCCCGCAAGGAAAATATCACCGGGGTGAAACAGGAACGGTAAACTCCCTCTGGCATCTCGTGCCACCCAACTCGCAGTTAGTA
>NZ_JADCLB010000067.1:0-1293 GCF_014982245.1 Enterobacter cloacae complex sp. P6RS | reverse complement strand
GAGTTTATCAGGATTCTTGCCTCTGTAGGCGGTAGTGCTGTGTTATAAACGTGTCACATGATGCACTGAGGCAACAAAGTATTAACAAATTAACCTGTTTTGCTACTGGATGTTAAACGAAAGGTTGCTGCCTTATTCTCAGGGGCTTTTAAAATATTATTTTTGCAGGCATTGCTGCAATGTCCTTTAAAAAGATATAATAATTGTATAAAAAGTGAACGTAATAGCTTTTTAAAAAGGTTAAAAAAGGTGAATAATGGATGTTAATCAGCTTAAAAAATTGATACTTACCATGAATCCTAATGATTTTGTAGAAGAATATATAATACCTAAAAGTTATGCTCACTTTAGTCATGATCAGTTAGATTATGTCAGAAATAAAATATCCGAAGCTACTGGAATATCTATATCTGAGAATGAAATTTATGTGGTCGGATCTGCTAATATAGGTTACGGATTATTTAATAAAAAAACGAAATCTGGTCAGAACTATGAAGCATTCAGAGAGTTTTCTAAGTTTTCTGATGTGGATATTGCTTTTGCATCATCAACTCTATTTGATAAGGTCTGGGGTGAAATAAACTCGTATGCAAACTTGCAACAATTCATGCCCCACAGAATGAATAAGCTTGGTGACTATTTGGTTTATGGGTGGCTTCGTCCAGATCAGTTTCCAAAAGACGTTAGATTCAATTATTTCGATAAATGGAATGATGCTGTAAAGGAATTAAGTCGTGAGAAAATTCTAGGCAGAAGAAAAATATCTGGTGCTTTATATAGAGATGTTGAGTTCATTAAAAAGTATCAAACACGAAGCATAGCTAAATGTAAAAAGGACTTAGAATTAATATGAAAACTTCAGCTACAAATAAAAAAACTCGAGAGATAATTGGAATGGTCAGGAAGGGTTCCCTTATACCTCGCCCTGAGTTTCAACGGCGTTTAGTATGGTCGCGTGAAGATAAAAATCATTTTATAGATAGTGTGCTGAGAGATTTTCCTTTTCCAGAAATATATATATGTGATGGTGAAGTAGACTTGGACACGGGGGAAGGAAACCAGTTACTTGTTGACGGGTTACAGCGAGTATCAACGTTAGTACAATATTTTGAAGGTGATATAAACTTAAAGCTAACAACTGTTCCTCCATATGAAACATTACCAAAAGAAGATAAAGAAAAGTTTTTGCAATATGATATTGCAGTTAGAGATTTAGGCGCAATATCTAAAGATCAGGTTATTGAAACTTTCAAACGACTCAATGCAACAAGTTATTCATTAACAGATATTGAG
>NZ_JADCLB010000066.1:0-204 GCF_014982245.1 Enterobacter cloacae complex sp. P6RS | reverse complement strand
TCCCGCCGGAAATAGAGTCCGTTTCGGCGCGCAGGTTCAGGAACGCAAGGATTTTTTCAGCGGCAATGTGGAAGTTAAACTTCTCGAGCAGGGCATTTATGAGCTCGCGGTTCTTGATCGCGCGTCGGCGCTTGGGCTCGGTGTGCTTCAGCACCGACATGTAGATGGGGAGGTTGCCCAGTGGATCCATTATCAGGTTCAATA
>NZ_JADCLB010000065.1:0-1248 GCF_014982245.1 Enterobacter cloacae complex sp. P6RS | reverse complement strand
TTGTAGAATTTGGCAGTATGTCCGGTAAGCGCCCCCTCTCCCCATATGCAAGTGCGGGAGGAACATCGATCCTTATTTCACCGTGATTATTAACATGTGATAATGCCGATTTGAACAATGGAGGATACTTTCCCCATGGAAGCGCTAATACTGTATGTTTCTCAAGCATATCATCGATGACTTTCCCATTAGATAAACTTTCTCGCATGGCCACTGCAACAGTATCCGAAGAAGAGATCTTTCCCTTGCCTTTTTCAGCAATAAGGTAATAAAAGCCCGCCGGATCACGCTTTACACCAGTAAGCGAGCTAAATTGTTGCAAAAATTTCTTCCCTTCGTTATCCGATAATTTTGTAACAGTTTCCTCGCGTTTCTTGCTCTCAGCGTAAAGTGTTTTCAAGACTGAAACTAATTTCTCTTGAGGTACCTTAAGCTGATTATGCATTTTATCATCAGCGCCGTTTAATACCTGCTGATAATTAATATGATATCCATATCCCTCTTTTTCACTGATCATGCCCATCATCTCCTGTGCCCAATAGGCACCAAGTGCATAATCTCTTATCTCGTCCGGACTATTAGGTATAGCTCGTTTGTTCGCTAACTGCGCATCACTGACTGTAGCTAGCATATCCTCGCTATCGTGCAGTTTTTGCTTAAGCTCAACCAGCGAACTCTCCATCTGCTTTGAATGAGAGTCGGAATCCACGAGCTTACTTTGTAGCTCATTTAGTATTGATTGCTTTTGCTCAAGCTGTCCGGTTAGCTGTGAAATTTGTGATTGCGCAGAAACCAGTTGATTTTGTACATCATTATTGACTTTATTCTGCGCTTTCATTTTTTCCAGTTGCTCAGTAGTCTCTTTAAGCTGCTGCTTTAATGCCCTGGATGTTTCATCTATCGCGGTTGACTGGACAGTCGTAAGATTTAGACTCTTTTTAAGCTCAGCAAGATTGATATCTTTTTGCTGTATGCTTTCGGTTAACTGTGAAATTTTCCTATTCAATACCGCTAACTGGTTAGACATCTCGATATTTTTCTGTTCCAACTGCAGTGACTTGTCTTCACCATTTTGTGAAGTCGTCTTCATGTCAGAGATTAATTTATTTTTTTCAGCCAGCGTTGCCTGTAGCTGAGCTACTGTCTGTTCTGCATTTTTACCTTCTATTATTTTTTGAGCCATGGACTCGATTTGCTTCTGTAAATTATGATTTTCCTCCTGTTTTTTCTTAAGCGCATCAGTAACAT
>NZ_JADCLB010000064.1:0-983 GCF_014982245.1 Enterobacter cloacae complex sp. P6RS | reverse complement strand
TTAGTACGCGCTGTTGAAAAACTGAATAGCCTTTGTCTCGAAACAACCCATTTTCAGTACTTATATATTTTTCAAGTAAGGCAACAATATCTCTCGTCCTGACAAAACAATCAGAACGCATCTTAACCGTAAATGGACGTGTTACAACATCAAGCCCAGCACGCGTTGAAATAATTAATCTGTTTACATTCGTCCTATTTCGACCGTTGGAGTCATTAACTTCGAGAATACCAGGATCGTCGCTTATGACAAGAACAACTCCTAACTTGTCTAAACTAACGCGTAATTCCTCTTGCGCTTTCGAATCACATTTCCATGTTGAAAATATTATTTCTGATAGTGGAAACAACCTTCTCATTTCCTCAAGATGCTTTAAAAACGCTTGTTTTGAATACTCTTTAGTACCAAATGGCCCCTGAATAACAATGCTTAACGAATTCACTTCTTATCTCCGCAACGTGCGAAACAAACGTCGGCCAACACGCCAAAAAACGCCATTTCCAACCAACAACATTTCCGCAACAATTGATAAAAGAAGTTGCAGAATTGGAGGTTCCGAAGTTGTAACGAAATCGAGCTGTTCACACCAATTAACCTGTCGTCTTAATAAGGTCCCTCCAGTAAGAACGATATAAACAGGGCCTTTAAATGCTCTCCAGTACGCAATGTCCGTCGCCAACGATGTCGGATTTTCAGCAAAGTTCAATTGCTGGATTATTATCACTAATGCCTGTCTCGAAGATCCTCGAACACCTAATTTTCGCTTGTTGATCACCGTATCATCTCTTAGACAAAGGATGAGCCGTTGCGTTGTTTCTGGTGAGGGCAGTTCCGCCATCGCTAATGAGTTTCCATCCAGCCAGCTGCGAGCATCATCCTCCATAGCAGTAAGTATCTTAATGACCACGCTTCCTCCGCATTGTAACAATCATACGAAATAGCTCGAAGCAAGACAGTTTTAAGGAAGCCTGACGACTAAAAAA
>NZ_JADCLB010000063.1:0-1054 GCF_014982245.1 Enterobacter cloacae complex sp. P6RS | reverse complement strand
ACTGTATATATCAATGTCCCTGGAGAAGTCTAACTATGGCGGAAGCATTGTATCTCGAGCAAATTTAAAAGCCCTGAAAGCCAACGAGCGGCTACAGGTTAAAGAGCTCGCGATCGTCAGGAAAGAAGAGAGTTCTTATGCTTGGGAAGTGCTGGCGAAGAGCTCAAAAATACAGACGGCCCTCAATAATTTACGCGGTTACGCAGGCAGACTAAATGCTGAAATTTTCAGAAAAATTAAAGAGATTATTGTGGAATATCAGCCAACTACGTTATATCTTGATTCAAGTCTGCTGGGTAGCGTGGCCGAATGGTGTAAGAGCGCATACCCAGCTATTAAGATTTTAACCTTTTTCCACAATGCGGAAGTCGATTTCGAAAAAGATCGGCTTAAGAGCGGTAAAATACAATATCTACCATCGCTTTTCTCAACCGCTACCGCTGAAAAAAAGGCAGTCAAATATAGTGATGTATTGGTTGCGCTGCATGAGGCCGACTCGGACCGTCTCCTTCGTCTCTACAAAAGAAAAGCAGACTTCTGCGTACCCGTCTGCATTGTTGATGAACGAATTGATGATGAGGTGCTGTACGGTACTGAGGCCGCGCAGTCGAGGCCGTTTACCGTTGGTTTTATCGGGACAGCTTTCTATGCTAATACCGAGGCCGCACAATATATCTCGCAGCACATCGCGCCGGCATTTATTGACGATAGCCAGATACAGTTTGTGATCGCCGGAAACGGATTTGAAGCATATGCGACTAAGCTTGATAAACCTAACCTTAAAACTTACGGCTTCGTTGAGTCGTTGGCAGATTTTTATCAGAGTATAGATGTGATTTTATCTCCTATCTCCGTTGGAGGAGGTATGAAAGTAAAGGTTGCTGAGGCGCTTAAATATAATAAAAAAGTTATTGCATCACCTTTTACCCTGATTGGTTATGAACAGTCACTTGCTTGTCCTGATATCATCAGTTGCAGCAGCTTGGACGAATATAAAGTAGCCATTCAAAAATTAAAAGACATGCGAACTATATCGTCTACAACAAGGACACTC
>NZ_JADCLB010000062.1:0-1300 GCF_014982245.1 Enterobacter cloacae complex sp. P6RS | reverse complement strand
GCCTATTATCGTACCTTGTTAGCCATAATTTATTTGCTTACTATTTTTGGCGTAACTATAGCCCACATTGCTTTCCGCAGAGGCTCCGAGGTAGTCAAGGCTCGCCATTCCATTATTGCCGGCACCATGATTCCCATAACCAGTATAGATATTATATTGAAGGTTTTGATCTTCAAGTAGAGTGCCATTGATTCCTGCTTGTGAACGTATATTACCTTTATTATCCTGAGAAAAATAGCTTGACGCATATGTATTTTTATACCAGCGAGATAGTGGTATGGTAATATTTATTGAAATCTGCTCATCAGTGCTTGAATGATATGATAGCGAGCGCGTATTAGAATAAGTTAAAATAAAATTGAAGTATTCCATTGATTTTGAATAACTTGCGCTAATATTTTTCTCTTTTCCTTCTTGATTCCAGTAGTCTTGCTGATAACCAGACAATGATAATGTTCCAAGATCTCCATTCATTAGGTTTTGTTGGAATACAAGCTGGAACTTACTTTTCTTACTAAAATAATCACTTTCGTCAGGGTTATCGAATGCTCTTTGAGCATCAAGAGCATCGTTAAAAGAAAAAAAGTCCTTCGTGGAGTATCGATATCCTGCAAGAGTAATAATTGAGTTGGTTGTGCTTATGGTCTTCGAGTACAGAAACCGTATCGATTGTCCTTGCTTATTGCCCTCATTTTCTTCATCAAATTTAGTCTGCGACTGAGTAATATCGGTAGAAACTGAGCCGAAATTCCCCAGGCTCATTCCCACTCCTGCGTTCACAGCCTGATAGAAATCTGCATATAAAAGCCCTCCATAAAGTGTGATATCATGCGGCATGCCGTACAGCATAGTTCCTTGTGCAAAAAAAGGTTGTTTGCCATCATCCGTCGAATTTCGGGTTTTACCACTACTGACGAAATATCGAACTTGACCTTCCCGTTGCATAATGGGTACGTTAGAAAAAGCTTGTGTAAAAGTGCGTTCACTACCATCTGACTCTCGAATCGTAATATTTAATTCACCACTTGCTGAGGTAGGGTATAGATCATTTATAACAAATGGCCCAGGGGGGACGGTAGTTTGATATATAATGATATTATTTTGTCGAATCGTTACTTGAGAAGTGCTATTAGCAATTCCTTTTACTGTCGGTGCGAAGCCGCGAAGACTATCAGGAAGCATATTATCTTCAGAAGAGATCGATACGCCTGTAAAACGCACGCTATCAAAAATATCTGAAGGTGTATAGCTTTGGCCAATAATAAGTTTACCCTGAATATTTTTCAAATCACGTTGGAGC
>NZ_JADCLB010000061.1:0-671 GCF_014982245.1 Enterobacter cloacae complex sp. P6RS | reverse complement strand
AAATTGAATTTAAATATTTGGGTTAATATTCAGAATTTGAAATGGAGAGAATATGTCAGCTTGTAAATATCCTGGTAACCAAATAAAACATTTTATTACGGCAATGCTCATACTGGCCTTTACTACGCTAATAAGTGGATGTCATAATATCAATACAACGACTCCACCAAAAAAAACAGGATTTAATCCCTCGCCTATAGTTTATAGTGCTCCGGTGAAAGAGAGACCTATTAAGCAAGCTGCTGTAAGTTCTCAGGCGATAACATGTCAGCGTGAACTCTCATCGCTTTCCGGCATTAATGCTAGTGATTACGCTGGTAAACGAGCCGCTTTCGAATCGTTGGTTCGCAGTGCAAACGCGTACAAAGAAGTAAGAGAGCAAATGAGCCCTGATATGAGAGATTCAATGGATTCTTTTTATAAATTTAAAATGCTGCGCTTATGTAATCAAATAGAGATGTCTCTTCAGCAAGGGTTAATAGCCATTGAAGGTGATCGTAGTGAAATTAAATAGCGTTCATATTTTATGTGCGGCAGTATCATTGTCGCTTACAACGGTCCAGCGTCTCAAAGCTGAGGATAGTGTGCAGTCAATATCGTCGCTGAGCGCAGTAACGAAGGAAGCCAGCGGAGAGCCAGCTCTGTTCAATCTCGAGCCTGAACCTTTACCT
>NZ_JADCLB010000060.1:0-2696 GCF_014982245.1 Enterobacter cloacae complex sp. P6RS | reverse complement strand
TAATTTGAAGTTGTTTTTAGTTTAATGAAGTGATTATTATGAGTTTTCTTTAAATAATTAAGGAATATATATGAAAAAGAATATTTTTGCTTTTACACTTGCATCACTTTTTTTCACCGGATTAGCTCACGCAGATGGTCAACCTCTGTCATTATCAATTGATGGTAATGTGATCGATTCCTCTCATCCTGGCTCATCATGCTCAGTTACGCTTTCTAAAGCCGCGGTTACGCTTACTGGTGCGACGAAATCTCTCCCGTTATGGAGTGATAAAGTTGATACATATGATTCTGCCGGAGCTGTACAGCTTGTCGCTAATGATACATGTACTTCAATGATCGAGTCAGGTCATATCGGTTATGTATTTAGCGGTGACTATGACATGCAAACTGGACCGATGACAATGAAAAATACCGACGTTTCTTCTGGCGCTGCTAAAGGCGTTGGTATTGATGTCTTTGTTCCATCAACACATTTGCCAGTCTTGATGGGGGGAACATTCAAGCCAACTTCAAACAAAACCGATCTTAATCTGGTATTGGTGAAAACCATTTCTACCCCTACCGGCGGTCATGTTTCTGGAAATCTTACAATCAATGTAGTTACGTTATAAGCATTAATATATTGACATGGATTTTTTGAATAAAGCGCCTTTAAAAACTTAATTTTGTATGGTTTTTAATATTCGCGGATCTGTAGTAATCATTCTTTGTTGTTCATTTTTAAAAGGGTTTATATATGAAAAAATGTATTATGGGTGCAGCCATTGCTATGGCGTTAACTGTCTCTATGGCCCATGCGGCAACTAATCCAGATGATAAAGCAGCTGTGTTAAATATCGCTGGCCATGTTAATGCTCCAGCTGCTGGTTGTGCGGTTACTCTTTCTACTTCTTCGATCAATATTTCGGCCGACCAGGAAAATCTTCACTGGTATACCGACCATATTAGTAGTGTAGATCAAGCAGGTGTTGTAGAAATTGGCCTTGATACCACCAACAGCATTTGTAAAGAATTAAGTGATCAGAATCGTATTGCTTATACTCTCAATGGTACTGCAACTCCAGAGGGGTCAAATATCGTATTGGCAAACACTGATACTAGTTCTACCGGAGCACAGGGGGTAGGCGTATCTATGTATGATGCTGAGAGCCTTCATCAGTTCAAGATTGGTGAAACAATAATGCCTGACGCAAACGCCAAAGCTCGTATCTATCTCGGACTTGTACAGGATAATGGCTTTATGACTCCGGGCAACGTAAATAGTTCCCTTACAGTTAATATTTCTCGTCTATAGTAGATAATTACTACTCACATTATCTATATGCGTTATTTAGCCGTGTTGTTTATCAATGGCACGGCTAAAAAATTATTAATAAAGAGGCTGAAGTGAAGAGAGTTTGTTTATTTTTAGCTGCTAGCTTTTTAACAACTGCTTGCTATGCTGATGCCGCCGATCAGTCTGCAACGCTTAATATCACAGCTTCTATAGGGTATGGGGCCACTGCAGCGTGCAAAGTAGAAGCTGCGATGCCTAACATTCTGTTGTTCGATATACTCGGTAAGCAAGGCGAAAATGCTGATCAGGGAATCAAAACGACTGTTTTGAAAGTTGTGGGCGTGAGAGATAGAGCAGACTGTTATGAAGCTATCTCTTCAGGCCATATTGCATTAACTCTCTCTGGTATGGCTGACGATGTGGAAGGTACCGTATTGGCCAATACTTACCCGCAGGAGGATAAGGCACAGGGTGTCGGGATTGGTCTTTATCAATTCAGTACGGGTAAACCAATCAAAATAAACTCAGATTATTTGCACTTTGATGCACCCGGCTCTCTTGATGCTACCTTAGGTTTGGAAATGGTCAAGCTTAAAGGCAAAATCGTGAAGTCTGGTAATGTTTCTGGCTCTCTTACGGTTGGTATACAACATTTGTAAAAATAGCCGCCTGACAGGGCGGCTATTTTTTTTTGTCATTCAAGTTTTATAAATCAATAACATTCAATAAATAACCTTTGCTCACTTCAATTTTATTTGTTCTCTTTAATCCTGAAATGATATCCATTACAAGGCTGCGTGATATAGGTAATCTATCTAGAATGTACTGAGCTGCTGTGATGTTCTCTCTGACTATACTGGGCTGATTTATTAATTCGATGAGTATTGAACATACAATGTCATGTGTTTTTTTCTTTGTTAATGTCATATCTCTTAATTGAAGCCGTTGAAAAGCAAAACTGATTATTTCAGCATAACTACGCCATAAATGTGGCTGAGAGTTTAAAACAGATTCGCATGTCGTCATGTCTATTCTCAAAGTTGAGACAGTTGATTCCGCTTTGAAAAATCCTGTTGAAAAACTCGCAAACATTCCCATTATGCCAATTATAATTGGTGAAAATGCATAAGTTAATGTCATATCGTTTGAAAAATAACGATAAGAAACATAGCCGTCCATTATTATATATAAAACTTTTTCCCCTTTGTTCAGAAGAGGGATGCGTTGTCCCTTAAGAAATGTGACCGCTGTTCCGTGAGGGGATAATAAATCACTTATTGTTGCATATGCTTTTATTGGTCTGTCAATTACATCGTTATCGTGTACGAGACGCGCGTTTTTTTCATCATATATAGATTCATTGACTTTCATTTTTTTCTCATCATGACTTTTCTATTAAGCTTAGTATATTTTATGTG
>NZ_JADCLB010000006.1:0-51300 GCF_014982245.1 Enterobacter cloacae complex sp. P6RS | reverse complement strand
CGCGCGTTTTTTTCATCATATATAGATTCATTGACTTTCATTTTTTTCTCATCATGACTTTTCTATTAAGCTTAGTATATTTTATGTGTGGTGTAAATCAAACTGTGCAGGATATGGCTTTTAACTCTTTTTCTATCTTTTTATATAGTTGAGGGAGTGAGTTAAGATCAAGATTTTATTTTCAATAACTTATTCTTACAATTGGGTTTTTATTGTTTCTGATTTTTTTCAAAAAATATTTCTTTCGTATTATTACTTTTTAACGTTGAGAGACTTGTGGCCATTTAATGTTGCGATTGTTGGTTTTTTTATATGGGTATTTAACAATTCTGAGTGAATTGTGATATAGTTGTTAATTGTGATGTGGTGAAAGATACGTCATGCGGCAATTGTGAGCGTTACACTTTTCCCTTCAGTCATGTTTTTTCGCTCAATTCGCTCTCCAAAATTCAAGTCACGGATAGTTACTAAATTTGTTTATAACAGATCCCGGCCACAAGGCCGGGGGCTGTTTTTCAGAAAGCAGTCTCATTCATATGCTCGTTACTGTATATGAAGATTGGTATCGCTTAGCTATCAATTTCCTCCAAAAATCGAAGTGTCAGAAATAACAGCTTATAAGAATGTTTTATTTTTGTTTTTTATGGATTGAGTTTACTACTCATGACTCCCTCTCTTTGAGTTATCAGATATGACTTCAAGGTGTACGTTAACTCTGTGGTGATTCAGATCACCCTTTCGGGAACACCCAAACATGCTTCTCCGGCAGCGAAAGATGGCAGTGCTGCGGATCCCGAACCTCATGCCCATATGCGCGAATGACAAAATCATCTCCCGGCGTGCGGAACAGATACTCCCAGCGGTCGCCAAGATACATGCTGGTAAGCAGCGGCAGCTCAAGCTGATTTTCCCCCGGCCCCTCAACCACCGCCACGCGCTCGACGCGGATCACCGCCGTAGCGTCAGCACCGCTCTGCACCCCTTCACCGGCCTGCCCCCACAGCACCCATCCTTTCCCCTCGATACGCGCTCTGCCGTCGCGCACGTCGGTGACCTTGCCGTGCAGGCGGTTGTTGCTGCCCATGAACTCGGCGGTAAACAGCGTTTTCGGCGAGCCGTACATCTCCTGCGGCGTGCCCTGCTGCTCAATTTTGCCGTTGTTCAGCAGCAGGATGCGGTCGGATATGGACATCGCTTCGTTCTGGTCGTGCGTCACCATCAGCGCGGATAACCCGAGCTTGATAATCAGCTCGCGCAGGAACACGCGTGCCTCTTCGCGCAGCTTGGCGTCGAGGTTGGAAAGCGGCTCGTCCAGCAAAATCACCGGTGGGTTGTACACCAGCGCGCGGCCAATCGCCACGCGCTGCTGTTGCCCGCCGGAGAGCTGGTGCGGGTGACGTTTGCCAAGATGGCCCAGACCCAGCTGGTCCAGCACGTCCTGCACGCGCTGCTGGATCTCTTTGGCCGAAACTTTGCGCAGCTTGAGCGGATAGGCCACGTTCTCAAATACGGTTTTGTGCGGCCACAGGGCATAGGACTGGAACACCAGCCCCAGGTTACGCTCTTCCGCCGGGATCTCACTGCGCGGCGTGCCGTCGTAAACTTTATTGTTGCCAATGACAATCGACCCCTGCGTCGGTTTTTCCAGACCCGCGACGGCACGCAGCAGGGTGGTTTTGCCGCTGCCGGAGGGGCCTAACAGGGAGACCACTTCGCCGCGCTTCAGGTTCATGGAGACACCTTTTAAAACAGGATTGTCGCCGTAGGTTAAGTGCAGATCGTCAACCGCTAATTCAATCATGTATTTTCACTCCGAAACGAAGGGCAATGCCCAGACCTACCACGACCAGCAGGATATTAATGAAAGAGAGCGCCGCCACGATATCAATGGCACCCGCGGCCCAGAGGGAAACCAGCATCGAGCCGATGGTCTCCGTGCCGGGTGAAAGCAGGTACACACCCGTTGAATATTCGCGTTCAAAGATCAGAAACATCAGCAGCCACGAACCGATCAGACCGTAGCGGGAGAGGGGAATGGTCACATGGCGGGTGATCTGCCCGCGCGTCGCCCCGGTGCTGCGCGCGGCTTCTTCAAGCTCTGGCCCCACCTGCAGCAGCGTGGAAGAGATAAGCCTCAGCCCGTAAGCCATCCACACAACGGTATAGGCCAGCCAGACGCTAAAGATGGTGCTGCGCAGCGAACGCAGCCAGACGATGACGTTCTCGCGCATCCAGTCGGTCCAGGCGAACCCGGAAAGCCAGCCGGATTTCAGCGAGTTGTCCAGCCACATCGGCAGGAACAGGAACACCCACAGGAACGCCAGACCGGCAAGCAGCCCCGGCACGGCGCGCGGCACCAGCACGCTGTAGTCCAGGAAGCGCGTGGTGTTGTCCGGTTTACGGTGCATCGCAATCCCGACAAACAGGTAGCACGCCACGGCCAGCGCGCCGCCAATCACCCCAATTGCCATGGAGTTGACGATGGCACGCAGCAGGTTGGGCTGTGCCCAGATGGTGCGGAAAGTGCTCAGCGAAAGCTCATCCCACAGCGAAACGCCCACACCCCAGTTGGAGATAAACGCGCGCAGCACCACGCCGAGCAGCGGCACGCCGATGGTGACGGTGAGCCAGAAGGCAACCACCGCTCCGGCAACCCAGCGCCATTTGCCCAGCGGTAACGCGCGAGCCTGCGAGGCTTTCCCTTTCATAGTGACGAAGCGGTTGGCGGTGCGCATCAGACGACGCTGGAGCATCACCAGCGGGATGGTGATGCAGATCAGCACCACGGCAACCGCCGCCATCAGGTGATAGGAAGGCGTGCCGAGCTTGTTCGTCAGCTGGTACAGGTAGGTTGCCAGCACCATATTGCCTTCCGGATCGCCGAGCACCAGCATCAGGCCAAACACTTCCAGCCCGAGGAAGAACAGCAGCACGATGGCGTACAGGATCGACGGCCGCACCATCGGCAGGCTGACGGAGGTCATCACCTGTAGCGGAGAGGCACCCGCAATGCGCGCGGCTTCTTCCACATCAGAGCCGACGCTGCGCAGCGCGGATGAAATATAGAGATAGGCATGCGGCACGTGCGTCAGTCCAGCAATGACCACGATGCTCGACATATCGTAGATGTTCCACGGCACAAAGCCGATCAGCGCCTGCGCCCACAGGGACAGAAAGCCCACGGGACCGGCAGCCACCACATAGCCAAAGCCGAGCACCATCGGCGATACGAAAATGGGGACCAGGATCAGCGGTTCAATCAGGCGGCGGCCGGGCAGGTCGGTGCGAACCATCAGAAACGCCAGCACGCCACCCAGCGGAATGGCGATGATGACCAGCCCGAAGGCGAGAATAAAGCCGCTTCTCAGGGCCTTATAGAAATCAGGGTCGGTGAAGATAAAGCCAAATGATTCAAGGCTCCACTCTTTTGCCGGAGAAAAGAACGGAGCGGACAGGAAGCTCTGTATCACGATAAACGACAGCGGCGTGTAGATAACCAGAGCGGTTATCAGCACGACGATGCCGCGCGGCAGGCTTTGCCACTTTCTGCGTAATGTATTCATGGGGTATCCCTGGTGTTGCAGCCCAGTAAAACGAACTCAGTCGACAGGGAGCGCGACGGCGTGCGCCGCGCCCGAACGCTTATTTGGCGGCGGCTGCACGCCACTCTTTGATGTACTCCAGGCGTTTTTTCGGCTGCAGGTACTCCAGCAGCGTTTCATCAACCGGGATCGGCTTCAGCGCGTTACCGAGGATTTTGGTCAGGCCGTCAATATCATTTTTGCCTTCGATATCGTTACGGATGGAGGGAATATCCGCCTGACTGGCCAGAATGCTTTGCCCTTTTTCAGACAGCACATAGTCCAGCCACAGTTTTGCCGCATTGCTGTTTTGCGCCTGCTGGCTGATGAACGACACGCGCGAGAGCACCAGCGTGTAATCTTTCGGGTACGAAATGCCGAGAGAAGGATCGTTCTTCGCACGGGCTTCAGCATAGGATCCGAGGATGTTAAAGCCGATCAGGTTTTCACCGGAGGAAACCCTCTCCATCATGGTGCCCGTTGATGACTGCACCGCTAAGCCGCCTTTGGCGACGTCGGCCAGGGTTTTAAAGTAGTTTGGATCGGCCTTATGATCCTGCACGGAAAGCATAAAGCCAAGACCCGATTTTTCGATGTCGTAGGTGGTGACTTTGCTCTTGAATTTGTCCGTCTGGCTGGCAATCAGCTTCGCCAGCGCGGCGTGAGAATCCGGCACGTCGCCAGCCGGGATCAGGCGCTTGTTGTAGATAAAGACCACTGGTTCATAGGTGGTGCCGTATGCCTTATCTTTCCAGACTGCCCATTTCGGTAGCTGACTTTGCTCCGGCGATTTGTACTCCATGGCGTAGTCGGTGGCGAGTTTCAGCCCGGTGTCCATTGAGGAACTCCAGACCACGTCGCCGCTACCGCCGCCGGAGGCCTGTTCGCTGATAAAACGGTTGTACAGCTCGGTGCTGTTCATGTCGTTGTATTCAACTTTGATGCCCGGATAGGTTTTTTCGAAACCCGCAATCAGCGGCCCGGCGGCTTTGGTGTCGGTGGTGGAGTAAATCACCACCTTGCCCTCTTTGGTGGCGGCATCGACAACTTTTTGATACTCAGCAGGATAGCCCTGCGGCAGGGCAGAGAGTGCAGAAGCAGAGAACAGGACGGTAGCGGTAAGCAGAGAAATTCGGAACGTGTTCGACATTATAGTTAACCTTTTAGTTACATTTGAGGAACTAATTGTCAACATAGCGTAAAGCGCGCCTCCGACAATAGGGAGGCGCGGGCAATGATTCCGAAGTGTGACTGTCACCATCGTTTCAGCAATTAACACCATAAAATCCGCGAACGTTTGCCTGCGAACGGTTTCGGATTACGGTTTATCGTCGGCTTTGCGGTATAGCCGCCGTGGATGACCAATATTGCCATACAGCATTTCGACGATGATTAACCCGCTCTCCACGCAGTATTCCAGGTAGCGACGCCCCGTGGTTTTGCTGATCCCCACGTTTTCCACCACCTCTTCAACCGACATCGCGCTGTCGGGATGTTCGGCGAACAGGCGTTTAATCCTTTCCAGCGTTTGGGGTTCAATGCCCTTTGTCGACGGCGTAATGGAGGCTTCCGCGGCAGGCAGATTAAACAGACGATCCAGCGCGTGCTGGTCGACCACCTTCACCTGCTGCACGGTGTGGACGAAGCGCATAAACCGCTCCAGCGAGGCGTGCAGGCGCTGGAAAAAGACGGGCTTGATCAGGTAGTCAAACGCGCCGCTGCGCATGGCATGGCTGCAGGTCTGCATATCGCTGGCGGCGGTGATGAAGATCACCGAGCATTCATAGCTTTTCAGCAGCGGGTTATCGATGAGCTCCACGCCTTTACCGTCCGGGAGATAGTTGTCCAGCAGGATAAGCCGCGGCTGATGCTGACGAATCAGGCGGCATGCCTGCTCAATCGACGCGGCGATGCCCACCACGCGCAAGTGAAAATTCTGCTCGATATACTCGCGATGCAGTTCCGCCAGGTGCGGTTCATCTTCAACGATCACAACGTCAAGTGGTTGGGTCATGCTGTTGTCCATTGGGAATAAACACAGAAAAAATGGTGCCCTGCGGCGTGTTGTCGGCGATCTCTATACTGCCGCCCGCTTTCCTGATATAGCCTGCCACCAGAAACAGGCCAATACCGTGCTCGGTACCCACAATGTCGTTTTCACTTTCCGGTTTGCTGCTGAACCCCTGGCGGAAAATGTGTGGCTTCACCGCCTCATCCACACCGCAGCCTTTGTCTGCCACCTCTATCAACAACTCCTGGTTGCGGTCAGAAATGTAGAGTTCCACCGGCACGGGGACCGGTGCCTTAAGGGTCGCGTCCACCGCGTTATCCAGCAGGTTACCAATAATGGACATCAGCTCCGTTTCGTTGAGCGTGCCGGGCATGCGGGTGAGCTGGCAGGCCGGGTCAAATTGCAGTTCAACGCCTTTTTCGCGCGCGCTGACGTATTTTCCTAACAGCAGCCCGCACAGGGCCGGAGAGACAAAATGGGCGGAGACAAAATCCAGCACGCGCTGCGCGCCTTCTGACTGCACCTGGATGTAACGGATCGCCTCGTCATAGTGTTTCATCTGCAGCAGCCCCACCAGCGTGGCGGTCCAGTTCAGCTGCTCGTGGCGCATAATGCGCAGGTTGTCCGCATAGCGCTTGATCTGGCTCAGTTGGCTGCTGAGGGTGTTAATGTCGTTTTTGTCGCGAAAGCTGTACACCCAGCCGCTTTCAACGCCGGGTTCGACCTCAATCGCCACGCGGTTAACGATCACCTCTCGCTGGTTAAGCACTGCGATTTGGTCGTGGCGACCAGCGCTTACCGAGGCGTAGCGCTGGGATAAAAAGCCCGGCGACGTCTGCAGAACGTCTTCCAGCGGTTTGCCGATAAGTTCTTTCTCACTTTGATGAATATCGAGCATCTCCCTGGATGCCCGGTTAATTAAAATCAGCCGCTTCTCTTCATTGATGGCAAATACCCCCTCGTACATGGCTTCTAATAGCGCGCGTTGCTGCAAAACCAGCTGGGCGATATCTTTCGGCTCAAGGCGGAACATCTGCTTTTTAAGATTGCGGGTAAACAGCCAGGAGAAAATAAACAGCAACAGCAGAAGGGCAATACCGTACAGTCCAGCCTGCCAGAGAATGCGGGCGTTAATATTGGCGATATACGAGGTCAGATAGCCGACCGAGACGATGCCAATGACCTGATGCTGCGCATTAAAGATTGGCGCTTTGCTGCGCAGCGACACCCCAATCCCGCCCTGACGCACGGAAATAATGGTTTTGCCTTTTAACACCTCCGCATTATCCCCTCCAATCATCGGTAAATTAATGCGCTCCGGTGATTCCGAATGATAAAGGTGCTGTTCCCGGGTATCGCCAATCACAATATAGCTGGCATCGCTTTCGGCACGCAGCGGCTGTATTAAGCGGGCGATACCGGGGATATCTCTGGCTGCCACCATTTCCGGCAGACCCGGTATCAGGGCGATTTCACTGGCCTGAACCCGGGCGCGCTGGCCCAAATCGTGGTGTAGCTGTCGGTCAATAAAATGAAACAGGATCGTTCCCAGCAGAACTAACAGCAGGCAGGAGAAGCACACCAGCGCTAAAAACAGCTTTACCTGAAAAGAGAGTCTGCGTTTCATTCAACCTGTGCTAGCCCTATGAAAGTGAGAGATTTGCGGAGCCTGACATGTGCCAATAGCGGACGCAATCTGGCGAGAAAAGAGTTGTGACCTGGCTTTTCGTTTTCGGCGTTATAGCCATCAGGATCCCGTAAGGCTATGCTTCATTCAGCACGATAATAATTACAGAGGCAATGTCATGGATAAAGAACTACTGGATGAGGGGTACCGGGCCTATACCGGCGAGAAAATTGACGTTTATTTTAATACCGGGATCTGCAAACACTCAGGTAACTGCGTGCGTGGGAGCGCAAAGCTGTTTAATCTGAAACGTAAGCCGTGGATCATTCCCGATGAAGTGGACGTTGAAACGGTTGTACGCGTGATTGATACCTGCCCGAGCGGTGCGCTGAAGTATCGCCAAAAATAAGCGAGGAACCATGGATATTCTGGAAGGCCATAACAAGTTTTACGTGAATGATGAGAACGGCAACCAGGTCGCAGAGATTGTCTTCGTGCCGACCGGCGAGCACCTGAGCATTATCGAGCACACTGATGTGGATGAGAGCCTGAAAGGGCAGGGCGTCGGTAAACAGCTGGTGGCGAAAGTGGTGGAGAAGATGCGTGGTGAGAACCGCAAAATTATTCCGCTGTGCCCGTTTGCGAAGCATGAGTTTGATAAGACGCGGGAATATGACGATATTCGGGCGTAAATAACGCGCCCGGCAGCACGCCGGGCACGAGTACGTCTAGCCAACAAACATCACCGACACGCACAGCACGCCGACGATCAGCGTCAGCATGCTGCCAATGGAGCGGTACGGTTTCAGGGAAGGGATCAGATACGTCGACAGCGTCGGCATGATAAACAGGATCATGGCGATAAGCGGGCCGCTGATGGCGTAAATCATCGAGATGGCGTTCGGGTTAATGCAGCAGACCGCAAAGGTGATTAACGACACCCCCATAATGGAAATCGCGCGGTTAAAGGCGCGGCTCTTTTTAATCCCCACCTGATTAAGCGACGACTTCACGATCTCCGTCGCCCCTTCAATCACCCCAAAATAGGTGCCGAGGAACGATTTCGACATCGCTACGATCGCCACGATAATCCCGGAAATGCCGAGCCAGGCTGGGGAAGACGTCATCATCGACAGCGCTGACAGAATCGTCACCCCCTGCTCTTTGGCGACCATAATATAGGACGGTGGGATAGAGAGCAGGCAGCTGAAGACAAAGAACAGCACGCTCAGGCAGATAATCAGGTACGCCACCTTCATGATCTTCTTGCATTTATCCATGGCACCGTCGGCAAACTTCTCGCGACGGTCAACGGCAAACGTTGAGATAATCGGGGTATGGCTAAAGGCAAACACCATCACCGGAATTGAAATCCATACCTGATGCAGCGTTTGGCGATCGAAAGCCATCTGGCTGGTGAGCAACGAGGGCTGCCAGCTTCCGGTGAGATAGATCGAGACAAACAGGAAATAGGCAATCAGCGGAAACACCAGGAAGCCCATCACTTTTATCGTGATATGCCGTCCCATCAGGAAAATCAGATTCAATACCAGCACCACCCCCAGGCTGACCAGCACGCGAACGGTGGTGTCCACCGTCAGGTGTTTTGCCAGCTGCTCGGTTAACGAGTTGGTAATGGCCACCGCATAAATCTGCACCACCACAAAAAAGGCGATGAAATAGAGCGTGGTGATCAGATTGCCAATCTTCTTACCATAGTAGTGGGAGACGGCGCCGGTGATCCCTTCATTACCTTTTGTGTTTGACGAGAGAATAAATTGCGCCAGCGCCCGGTGCGGCCAGTAGGTTAATGGATAGGCCACGAGGGCGGTGATAAACAGGACAATAGCGCCTGCGGAGCCCAGCTGAATGGGCAAGAACAGCGTTCCTGCGCCCACGGCCGTGCCATAGAGAGCGAAACTCCAGAGAGTCTCATCTTTTGACCAAATTTTCGACATTAGAGCAACGTTTCAACTAACAAACCATCAGAATGGCGTGCAATTTACCATAGTTATGCCTGAAGAGCGCAGTTGCTTCGACGGAGTTTGGCCGGAACAGGCGTCCGGCCAGCGAGGGTTTAGCCTGCCAGAGCGCGTCGTTGCTGGCGACGCTTAAGGAATTTCTCACGCAGGTTATCGTATGCCCAGTTATAGAGCATGGTGTATGGCAGGAAGAACAGGAAGAAACCAATTTCTAACGTGAATGCCTCAAGCAGGGTCACGCCCAGCACGGCGGCGACAATCGACACGCCGATTACAATAAACCCGCATTCGAACCCCAGGGCGTGCAGCGCGCGCACTTTTGCCGTACGTTTTACGCGCTGGACAGGCCAGAAACGGTCGAAGCCGAAGTTATAGATAATGTTCCAGAGCATGGCGGTGGTAGCCAGGATAATGGTTAACCCACCCATCTCCACCACCGAGCGCTGCATCAGCCATGCCGCCGTGGGGGCGAGAATTGCCGTGGCAATCCCTTCGAAACAGACAGCATGAAAGATCCGCTCCGGCAGCTTACGTTGGAGTGCATCCTGATGTTGCATAGTGTAGACCTCATTAATTCACCGGTATGGGCGTTGATGCAGCCTATTTTTATCGCTAAAGCTGATATATTAAAGATAGTATCCATCGATAAAGTAGATAGTTTATGCGCTATTCACCTGAAGCTCTTACCGCGTTTGTTGAGACCGTTGCGGCAGGCTCTTTCTCTGCTGCCGCGCGCAGGCTGCGTAAAAGCCAGTCGACGATCAGCACCTCCATTGCCAATCTTGAAGCCGATCTGGGTTTCGAACTGTTTGACCGCTCGGCGCGCCAGCCGGTGTTAACGGTCCAGGGGGAACAGGTACTGGGCTATGTGCAGGCCATTCTCGCCGCCAGCACGCGGCTGGATGAGCTGGCGGTGTCGTTAACGGCACAAACGGAGGCGCGTCTGACGTTTGTCCTCTCCGATACCCTCAACCCCGACGTGCTTGAAGATCTGATGAAGCAGTTTGACGCTCGCTTTCCCCACACGGAATTCGAATGCCTGATTGGCGAGGAAGAGGACGTGATCGATCTGCTGCAAAAGGAGCGCGCGCAGGTGGGGCTGACGGAAGCGCGAGACGGTTATCCTACGGATATTGGCGCTACCCGGCTGCCGGTGCAGACCCGAATGGCGATATATGCCGCGACCACGCATCCGCTCGCCGGACAACACGAGGTGCAGAGCGACGAGCTGCACGGCTGGCGGGAGCTGAGGCTCAGCACCTACCTTGAGCGCGAGGCTGAGATCGCGCGCGGGCCCGTCTGGTCAGCGCCGAACTACCTGTTACTGTTGAGTATGGCCGTCCAGGGGTTCGGCTGGTGCGTGCTGCCGTGCGCGCTGGTGGATGAATTCGCCGCTGCGAAGTCGCTGGTACAGCTCAATGTTCCCGGCTGGCCACGGGCGATCGGCATCGATCTGCTGTGGAATAAACGATCCCCTCCCGGCGTGGCCGGAAGCTGGCTACGGCAGTATCTGCAGGATGCACGCTAATCCTTGTGATTAAACTCACTATTTTTAAACAATTAAGATAATTGCCAGTAACAATCCTCTACTATCGTCATGTCATTTAACACAGAGGTCGTGATGAAAGATGTCGTAATAGTGGGTGCGTTGCGTACGGCTATCGGCTGTTTTCAGGGAGCGCTTGCGCGTCACTCGGCGGTTGACCTGGGCAGCGTGGTCGTTAAAGCGCTGGTGGAACGTAGCGGGATCGCAGCCCATGAAGTTGATGAGGTGATCCTGGGGCAGGTTCTTACGGCCGGTGCCGGGCAAAACCCTGCGCGTCAGGCGGCGCTGAAGGGCGGGCTGCCCAACACCGTTTCCGCCATTACCATCAACGACGTCTGTGGTTCAGGGTTAAAAGCGCTGCATCTCGCCACCCAGGCCATTCAGTGCGGTGAAGCGGATGTGGTTATAGCTGGCGGACAAGAGAACATGAGCCGCGCGCCGCACGTTCTCACCGATAGCCGAACCGGCGCGCAGCTGGGTAACAGCCAGCTGCTCGACAGCCTCGTGCATGACGGGCTGTGGGATGCGTTCAACGACTATCATATGGGCGTGACGGCAGAAAACCTGGCGCGCGAGTACGGCATTAGTCGCGAATTGCAGGACGCCTATGCGCTCAGTTCGCAGCAAAAAGCGCGTGCCGCGATTGATTCCGGTCGCTTTCGCGACGAGATTGTCCCGGTCAGCACGCAGCGTCAGAACGGCGAGGCGATCGTCGTCGATACCGATGAACAGCCGCGCACGGATGCCAGCGCGGAAGGCCTGGCGAGACTGAACCCCGCGTTTGAAACGCAGGGCTCGGTCACCGCGGGCAATGCCTCGTCCATTAACGACGGTGCCGCCGCCGTGATGATGATGAGCGAAAGCAAAGCCCTTGAGCTCGATCTCCCCGTGCTGGCCCGCATTAAGGCGTTTGCCAGCGTGGGCGTGGATCCTGCGTTGATGGGGATTGCGCCGGTCTACGCTACCCGTCGCTGCCTGGAGCGCGCAGGGTGGCAGCTTTCGGATGTCGATCTGATCGAAGTGAACGAAGCCTTTGCCGCGCAGGCGATCTCGGTCGGCAAAATGCTGGAGTGGGATCCGCTGCGGGTCAACGTGAACGGCGGTGCAATTGCGTTAGGGCATCCCATCGGCGCGTCCGGCTGCCGAATCCTGGTTTCGCTGGTCCACGAAATGAAAAAGCGAAACGCGCGCAAAGGGATCGCTACCCTCTGTATAGGCGGCGGACAGGGCGTGGCGCTCGCCATCGAACGCTAATTTCTCACCACTTAAAAAACCTCCTTCGGGAGGTTTTTTTTATCGTGTTCTTCTCTTCATGGGAAGTAATCGTGATCCGCGCGTCATTTCTGTTATAAACAAAAATAAAAAATGAAACGTTGTTTTAATTGCAATTGAAAACCCTATTTTATGCCGCTAGTATGTGTTCATCATAAAACGAAACGTCGTTTCGTTTAATTTCTGCCTTCGGGCATGACCACATCTGGAGGTTACCGTGGACGTCAGACAAAGCATCCACAGCGCGCACGCCAAAACGCTGGATACTCAGGGACTGCGCAGCGAGTTTTTAATTGAGCAGGTGTTCGAAGCCGATAAGTACACCATGGTCTATAGCCACATCGACCGCATTATCGTGGGCGGCATTATGCCGGTGGCGAAAACCGTCTCCGTGGGCGGTGAAGTAGGCAAGCAGCTGGGCGTAAGCTACTTCCTGGAGCGTCGTGAACTGGGCGTGATTAATATTGGCGGGCCGGGCACGATTACCGTGGACGGCCAGTGCTACGAGATTGGCCACCGCGACGGGCTGTACGTCGGCAAAGGGGTGAAAGAGGTGGTCTTTGCCAGCATCGACGGCGGTAAACCCGCGAAGTTTTACTACAACTGCGCCCCGGCGCACACCGCTTATCCAACCAAAAAAGTAACGCCCGCAGACGTTGCGCCCGTGACGCTGGGCGACAACCTCACCAGCAACCGCCGCACCATCAATAAATACTTCGTGCCGGATGTGCTGGAAACCTGCCAGCTCAGCATGGGTCTGACCGAACTGGCCCCGGGCAACCTGTGGAACACCATGCCGTGCCATACCCACGAACGCCGTATGGAAGTCTACTTCTACTTCAACATGGATGACGACGCCTGCGTGTTCCACATGATGGGACAGCCTCAGGAAACCCGTCATATCGTCATGCATAACGAGCAGGCGGTGATTTCACCCAGCTGGTCTATTCACTCCGGCGTGGGGACGAAAGCCTATACCTTCATCTGGGGGATGGTTGGAGAAAACCAGGTCTTCGATGACATGGACCACGTCGCGGTTAAGGATCTGCGCTAGTCGCGGGCAGTTAAGCATACATCTGCCTGTTGATGACAGGCGCTGAAAGAGTAAGGAACAAACATGATTCTGGATGCATTTTCTCTGCAGGGTAAAGTGGCCGTGGTTTCCGGGTGTGACACCGGACTGGGCCAGGGGATGGCGTTAGGCCTGGCGGAAGCGGGCTGTGATATCGTCGGTATTAACATCGTTGAGCCCACGGAAACCATCGAACGCGTAACCGCGCTGGGCCGCCGTTTTCTCAGCCTGACCGCCGACCTGCGTAAAATCGACGCCATTCCGGAGCTGCTGGATCGCGCGGTGGCGGAATTTGGCCATATCGACATTCTGGTCAACAACGCGGGGCTGATCCGCCGTGAAGACGCGATTAACTTCAGCGAGACCGACTGGGACGATGTCATGAACCTGAACATCAAGAGCGTGTTCTTTATGTCCCAGGCGGCGGCGAAGCACTTCATCGCGCAGGGCAAGGGCGGCAAGATCATTAACATCGCCTCGATGCTCTCCTTCCAGGGCGGCATCCGCGTGCCGTCTTACACCGCGTCGAAAAGCGCGGTGATGGGCGTGACCCGCCTGCTGGCGAACGAATGGGCGCAGCACAACATCAACGTCAACGCGATTGCGCCGGGCTACATGGCCACCAACAACACCCAGCAGCTTCGCGCGGACGAAGAACGCAGTGCGGCGATCCTGGAGCGTATTCCGGCGGGCCGCTGGGGGCTGCCGAGCGATCTGATGGGGCCGGTAGTGTTCCTGGCTTCCCCGGCATCGGACTATATCAATGGTTATACCGTCGCGGTTGATGGCGGCTGGCTGGCGCGATAACCTAACTTATGACAAATACCTCTGCTCTTCGGCGGAGGTTTTTTTGCTTAAAATTTGTCAAAGTCCATATTGATAAACACGAAAAATCCATACTTAAAAATCATAGACGACTGCCATCACACTTTTATTATTTAAAAATTAAGGAGTTAGTAATATCAGGTGATTATCCAGCATTAGTTGAAATTGTAATGTCCATCACATATCGCTATGCCATAGCGAAATAATCCATATCTTCACGAATTCCGCCCTGACACTTTTTCCCGCTATCTCGTAATTTCATTTAACGAATTTTGCTGTTGAGGCAGGAAAAATATGACATCTATAAATGACTCTACCCTGATGCCCGCCGCGCTGCGCGATACCCGCCGCATGAACCAGTTTGTCTCCATTGCGGCAGCCGTGGCCGGTTTGTTGTTCGGCCTGGATATCGGCGTGATCGCCGGGGCGCTGCCGTTTATTACCGATCACTTTACGCTGAGTAACCGCCTGCAGGAGTGGGTGGTGAGCAGCATGATGCTCGGCGCGGCCATCGGTGCGCTGTTTAACGGCTGGCTTTCGTTCCGCCTTGGGCGTAAATACAGCCTGATGGTCGGGGCGGTCCTGTTTGTTGCCGGGTCCATTGGTTCGGCGTTTGCCACTAACGTTGAAGTGCTGCTGCTCTCCCGCGTGCTGCTGGGCGTGGCGGTGGGGATTGCCTCCTACACCGCGCCGCTGTATCTCTCCGAAATGGCGAGCGAGAACGTGCGCGGCAAGATGATTAGCATGTACCAGCTGATGGTGACGCTGGGCATCGTGCTGGCGTTCCTGTCTGACACCTACTTCAGCTACAGCGGTAACTGGCGGGCGATGCTCGGCGTGCTGGCGCTGCCTGCGGTAGTGCTGATTGTTTTAGTGATCTTCCTGCCCAACAGTCCGCGCTGGCTGGCGCAAAAAGGGCGTCACGTGGAAGCGGAAGAGGTGCTGCGCATGCTGCGCGACACGTCTGAGAAAGCGCGTGAAGAGCTGAACGAGATCCGCGAAAGCCTGAAGCTGAAGCAGGGCGGCTGGTCACTGTTTAAGGCTAACCGCAACGTGCGCCGCGCGGTGTTCCTCGGCATGTTGCTGCAGGCGATGCAGCAGTTCACGGGGATGAACATCATCATGTATTACGCCCCGCGCATCTTCAAAATGGCCGGTTTTACCACCACCGAACAGCAGATGATCGCCACGCTGGTGGTGGGGCTGACCTTTATGTTCGCCACCTTTATTGCGGTGTTCACCGTCGATAAGGCCGGTCGTAAGCCTGCGCTGAAAATTGGCTTTAGCGTGATGGCGCTCGGTACGTTGATCCTCGGCTACTGCCTGATGCAGTTTGATAACGGCACGGCGTCCAGCGGCCTCTCCTGGCTCTCCGTGGGCATGACCATGATGTGTATTGCTGGCTACGCGATGAGCGCCGCGCCGGTGGTGTGGATCCTGTGCTCTGAAATTCAGCCGCTAAAATGTCGCGATTTTGGTATCACCTGTTCCACCACCACCAATTGGGTGTCGAACATGATCATCGGTGCGACCTTCCTGACGTTGCTGGATGCGATTGGCGCGGCGGGAACCTTCTGGCTCTATACGGTGCTGAACGTGGCGTTTATTGGCGTGACATTCTGGCTAATTCCAGAAACCAAAGGCGTGACGCTGGAACATATTGAACGCAAGCTGATGAGCGGGGAGAAACTGCGAAATATCGGCGTGTAAGGTTAATGCCGGGTAAGCGCAGCGCCACCCGGCGTTTTGTTAGCGTGATGCTGAATAACTACCAACTTTGATAGCAATTCCTCAGATAGTCCATTCACGCGTTCAGATTATTCTTAGTTTCTTGTATTATCGGGCAACTGAACTCACCCGGCAGGAATTTACTGCACCCGAAACAGAAGAACGGCTATGTCAGCAATGGATTTCAAAAAAAATACGGACCTCGATTTTTCCTCATATGCTCCTCCAGCAGTCAGTTCAAAAGAGATCGATCTTCTGGGCCTGTTAGATATTCTGATTACCGCGAAAAAACGCATTGCCACCATTATCTTTGTTTTCGCGCTGGCAGGTCTGGCAATTGCGCTTCTACTGCCGCAAAAATGGACCAGTAAAGCGGTGATCACTCCGGCGGAACAGACACAGTGGAACCCGCTGAGCCAGATGATGGTTGCGCTGCAGGTTCTTGATGTGAAGGTGCCGGTTACCCGTCAGGAAGTCTTTGACCTGTTTATTAAAAAATTCCAGTCGCAGTCATTGCTTGAAGAGTATATGACCTCTTCCCCTTACGTGATGGCGCAGCTCAAAAATGCGCAAGTGGACCCGCTTGAACTGCACCGTGCGGTTGTCAATATTGCAGACAAAATGAAAGCGGTGAATGATGTTCAGGGAAAAGATGCGGATAAAGCGCCTTTCGTCTCCTGGACATTGAGCTTCACCGCGCCGACCGCAGCCGATGCCCAATCCGTTCTGGAGGGGTATATCAACTATATCTCGGCAATTGTTGAGAAAGAAACGGTGCAGAATATCCGCAACCAGATCGCCCTCAAAACGAACGAGGTAGAGCAGCAGCTGACGCTCGACCGCGTTCGTCTGACCAATGTACATAACACCAACCTGCAGCGGCTGAACTATTCGCTGGAAGTGGCGAATGCGGCGGGCATTAAGAAGCCCGTTTATAGCAACGGACAGGGGATAAAAGACGATCCGGATTACTCCGTTGCGCTCGGGGCTGACGGTATCGCGGAAAAGCTAAGGATTGAAAAAAATCTGAAGGATGTGACGGAGCTGAACGCGGACTTCCAGAACCGGGAATATTACCTGGCGCAGCTGAAACAACTCTCCTTCGCAGACGTTAAGCTTGAGCCATTCAGGTATCAGCTTTCGCCATCGATGCCGGTGAAAAAAGACGGCCCGGGCACAGGCATGATTGTCATTCTGGCGGCGATCCTTGGCGCTCTGTTTGCCTGCGGCAGCGTATTACTCCGTGAGGCCATGCTCAGCCGAAACCCATTGCCAGAGCCGGTAACGGAATAAATTCTGCACACATGAAGGCGCTGCAACAGCGCCTTTTTTATTTCAGGAAATCCTCGCGAACAGGCGTAAAGGTGTCCAGCAGCGTGCCGGCCCTGAGGCAGACGCAGCCGTGCATCACATGTGGTTTTTTGTAGAGGGTATCTCCCGCCGTCACGACATGCTTCTCTTCACCAATGGTAAACTCAAATTCACCAGAGAGAACATAGGTTAACTGTTCGTGCGGGTGGTTATGCAGTGGGCCAATCGCGCCCTGCTCAAACTGTACTTCAACCGCCATCATCCTGCCGCCGTGGGCCAGCACGCGACGCGTAACGCCGTTCCCCAGATCTTCAGACGCGGTCTCTTTGTGGAACATAAACATGGCTTTGCCCTTCATAATAAAACAGTGTTTTATTTAATTTACATTGGCCAGCTTAAAAAGAAAACGACGTAATAAAGAACTGGAAACAGGATCACAAGTTTGCTTCACTGGCTTAAACAGATAAGGAGCGATGATGAAAACGATTGGCCTGATAGGTGGGATGAGCTGGGAATCGACAATCCCTTATTACCGCCTGATTAACGAAGGCGTAAAGCAGTGTCTGGGCGGCCTGCACTCCGCGAGCCTGCTGCTGCACAGCGTTGATTTTCATGAAATCGAAGCCTGCCAGTCGAGCGGCGAATGGGATAAAGCCGGAGAAATCCTGGCTGATGCCGCGCTGGGGCTGGAGCGTGCGGGGGCGCAGGGCATTCTGCTGTGTACCAACACGATGCACAAAGTGGCCTC
This sequence comes from Enterobacter cloacae complex sp. P6RS, assembly GCF_014982245.1. NCBI lineage: Bacteria > Pseudomonadati > Pseudomonadota > Gammaproteobacteria > Enterobacterales > Enterobacteriaceae > Enterobacter > Enterobacter cloacae complex sp. P6RS. The sequence continues at coordinate 33,597 of NZ_JADCLB010000006.1, read as the reverse complement.
GCACATTGAAGCGCGCTGTTCGCTGCCGTTCCTGCACATCGCGGACGCCACCGGACGCGCCATTCGCGCTTCGGGAATGTCGCGCGTGGCCTTGCTGGGCACACGTTACACCATGGAGCAGGATTTCTATCGCGGGCGCTTGCACAGCGAGTTTGGGATTGAAAGCCTGATCCCGGATGAGGGGGACCGGGCGCGCATCAATCAGATTATCTTCGACGAGCTCTGCCTCGGAACCTTCAGCGAAACCTCCCGCGCATATTACGTCAGCGTAATAGATAAACTGGCGCAGCAGGGGGCTGAAGGGGTGATTTTCGGCTGCACGGAGATCGGTTTGCTGGTGCCGGGCGAACGAAGCCCCATCCCGGTGTTTGATACCGCGGCCATTCACGCGGCAGATGCCGTGGAATTTATGCTGTCATAACGGGTTTTGCAGGTCAGGTAAGCGAAGCGCTACCTGACGCGCATGCTCAACTAAGTGTTCGGTGAATGCGTCCACCAGCGCGGAAGCCGGACGGTGCAGCGGGCGGATAAGGCTTACGGTGAACGGGACGGAAACGCTAAAACGGCGGATGACGATCCCGCTTCCTGCATAGTCCATCGCCGTAAGCGGATTGACGACCGCAACGCCAACGCCCGCGCGCACCATCGCGCATATTGACGCCGCGCTGTGGGTTTCAACCACCATCCGCCGCTTCACCTGATGCTCAGAAAAAAGCGTATCCAGCAGTTGCCGGTAGCTGTCCGTTTGCGACAGGCTAATGTAGTTTTCACCATGAAAATCCGCGGGCGTCAGCACTGCTTTGTGGGCAAGCCGATGCCCGGCGGGCAGAACGCACACTTCATCCAGCGCGAGCAGTTCCGTGCGCGCCGTTCCTGCGGGTGTCGAGAGGGTTTCGGTTAACCCGAGATCGTGGCGCTGTGCCGACAGCCACTCTTCAAGCAGAGGCGACTCCTGCGGGACGATGGTGAGATTGACCTCAGGATAGCGGGCCAGAAAAGGCTGGAGCAGCGTCGGTAAGAAGGACTGAGAGAAGACGGGCAGGCAGACAATCGACAGCTCGCCCTGACGAAACTCGCGCAGGCTTTCCGCCGCGCTGACGATTCTGTCCAGCCCGTACCATGAGCGCTGCACTTCCTCAAACAGGCGCAACCCCTGCACCGTCGGGTGAAGCCTGCCCCGGGCGCGTTCGAACAGCTTCAGCCCCAGCACTTTCTCGAAGCGCGCCAGCTCGCGGCTGACCGTCGGCTGCGAGGTATGCAGCATCTGCGCGGCTTCGGTGAGATTGCCGGCGGTCATCACGGCGTGAAAAATCTCGATGTGGCGTAAATTGACGGCGGGCATAGGGCACCTGAAAGCAAGGAACTGTCCATATCATTTTTGCATAGACTCGCGATAAAACGATATTTTTTATTCTGCTTCCGCTGTGGCGTAATCATAAAAAATGAATTGAACCGGAGAAGACCATGCCACGCCCGCTCAACCAGACGGATACCGATTTGAACGCTGAAAACCTGCTGCGCCTGCCCGCCGAGTTTGGCTGCCCGGTATGGGTCTACGACGCGCAGATCGTTCGCGAGAAGATCGCCGCCCTGCATCAGTTTGACGTGGTGCGTTTTGCCCAGAAGGCCTGCTCCAATATTCATATTCTGCGCCTGATGCGCGAGCAGGGCGTGAAGGTTGACTCCGTATCGCTGGGTGAAATCGAGCGTGCGCTGGCGGCAGGCTTTGATCCGAAAACCGATCCTGACGCGATCGTCTTTACCGCGGATGTGATCGACGACGCAACGCTTGCGCGCGTGCATGAACTGCAGGTGCCGGTGAACGCCGGTTCTGTGGATATGCTGGAGCAGCTTGGGCAGGTTTCACCCGGCCATCGCGTCTGGCTGCGCGTCAACCCGGGCTTTGGACATGGCCATAGCCAAAAAACCAACACCGGGGGCGAAAACAGCAAGCACGGGATCTGGTATGCCGATATGCCTGCCGCGCTTGAGGTACTGCAGCGCTACAGCCTGAAGCTGGTCGGTATTCATATGCACATTGGCTCCGGCGTCGATTACGGGCACCTGGAGCAGGTGTGCGGGGCGATGGTGCGCCAGGTTGTCGACTTCGGTCAGGATCTGGAGGCGATCTCCGCCGGTGGCGGTCTTTCCATTCCTTATCGTGAAGGGGAAGAGGCGATCGACACCGATCACTATTACGGCCTGTGGAGCGCCGCGCGCGATCAAATTGCCGCGCATCTGGGCCATGCCGTGAAGCTGGAAATTGAGCCGGGTCGTTTCCTGGTAGCCGAAGCCGGCGTGCTGGTGGCGCAGGTGCGCAGCGTCAAAGAGATGGGCTCCCGCCACTTCGTGCTGATTGATGCGGGCTTTAACGACCTGATGCGTCCGTCCATGTACGGCAGCTACCATCACATTACTGCCCTGGCTGCCGATGGCCGCGATTTAACGCACGCGCCGCGCCGCGAGACGGTGGTCGCAGGCCCGCTGTGTGAATCCGGTGATGTGTTTACCCAGCAGGAAGGCGGCAAAGTTGAAACCCGCGCGCTGCCCGAGGTGAAGCCGGGCGATTACCTGGTGCTGCACGACACCGGGGCGTACGGGGCGTCTATGTCCTCGAACTACAACAGCCGTCCGCTGCTGCCGGAAGTGCTGTTTGATAACGGCAAGGCGCGGCTGATCCGTCGTCGCCAGACCATTCAGGAACTGCTGGCGCTGGAACTCGTTTGATTAAAGTACGGCCCCGTTGTGACCGAATCGCGTAATACCAGCGTGCCGGTAAACGGCGGGATCGCATCGACCGGCTGGTTCTTCGCCAGTCGGATCGCCTGATCGATAGCCGTGACGATCATGTTATCTATCGGCAGATAAACCGACGACAGCGCAGGCTCCAGCCACTTCGCGCTTGGGGCATCGTCAAAGCCGAACAGGGAGATATCCTGCGGGATCTTAAGCCCTGCCTGATGCAGCGCTTTGGACGCGCCCAGCGCCATATCATCGTTACAGGCAAACAGCGCGCTGAACGACACCCCTTCAGCAATCAGCTCCTTACACAGCTCATAGCCCCGCGTCATTCCCGCATCACCGTACTTTATTCGACGCTCGTCCAGACGAATGCCGTGCTTTTCAAGCGCCTTACGGTAGCCCATCAGCCGCGCTTTACCCGTGGGGGTGTGGATCGGAACGGTAATGCAGGCGATCTCCCGGTGGCCCTGATTGATCAGGTAATCCACCGCCTTAAACGCGGCATCCTGCTGTTCGAAGAACACGCAGCGCTCCGGTGCCTGGCTGACTTCACGGTTGATGACCACCAGCGGCGTTTGCACGGTATTAATCAGCTTGATGATCGCTTTTTCGCTCATATAGCGCGTGTAAAGCACGATGGCATCGCACTGGCGGTCGGCCAGCATTTGCACCGCCTGCTCTTCCTGCTCTGGCGCGTCGTGACCGTCGGTGACGATCAGCTGTTTCCCGTGGGTTTCGGTCTGCCGCGACGCCTGCTGCAAAAGACGACCAAAGTAAAAGCCGTCGAAGGTAGAGACGACCAGACCAATGCTGTTGCTGGTCTGGTTAGCCAGCGAACGCGCGAGAAAGTTTGGGCGGTAGCCCAGCTCTTCCATCGCAGCAAAGACCTGCTGACGCGTGCTCTCTTTAACCTGACCTGTGCCGTTCAGCACGCGCGAGACGGTAGCCTTCGACACGCCCGCGCGCAGTGAGACATCCAGCATTGTTGCCATTCTACATTCCTGCTTCCACGTAATGGTTTGCAGTTTAACACAGACCTGACAGCGTATAAGCGATGCGGGAAGCGCAAAACTTCTGCCACGATCACGCTTTTTGGTCACGATTCGCCTGGCCTGCGGGAAGTAAAACTAAATAGTCTGACTCTGGTAAAATAATCGCCAAACCGGGCTGGAGGCGTCAGGCCAGCATAATCATTAAAAACGCAGGTGAAACGTGAAAAAGACCGTCATTCTCCCGCTTTACGAGGCACCGCACTATGCGGAGCAGGTCACCGACTGGCTCTGGCAGGCCTTTGGCGAGGGGCTTGCGCGGGATTTTTTCCATAGCATCGTCGAGCACAGCCAGACGCCGGGTGCCCTGCCGCTGACCTTTATCGCCGTAGAGGATGAACGGCTTCTCGGGACGGTGGGACTCTGGCGCTGTGATTTGATTACCCGTCAGGATCTCTGTCCGTGGCTGGCGGCGCTCTACGTTGATGACGCGGCGCGCGGCAAGGGGCTGGCAGGAAAGTTACAGCAGCATGTTATTCGCTTCGCCGCACGGGCCGGGTACGAGGAACTTCATCTCTGGTCTGCCTGCCGCGACTTCTATGAACGTTACGGCTGGCAGTATATTGGCGATGGGCTGGAGTATCCGGATAAAACGGTACACCTGTATCGCTATTCGCTCTGCGCGTCAGCGGGCGCTGCAACGGAGTGACGGCGCACTAACGTTGGGCTGAAGAGATGGGTAATCTCCGGCGGCTGGCGTTGTTCGGCCAGCGCCAGCGCCAGCTCTGCGGCCTGGGTGGCCATCGTGATGATGGGGTAGCGTACGGTGGTCAGGCGCGGGCGCACGTACCGGGAGACCAAAACATCGTCGAAGCCAATCAGCGAGATTTCCGCTGGCACCTCGATCCCGTTGTCATTCATGACGCCCATTGCCCCGGCAGCCATCGAATCGTTATAGCTGGCGACCGCGGTGAAATTCCGTCCGCGACCCAGCAGCTCCGTCATGGCCTGTTCGCCGCCGCTCTCATCCGGTTCACCGTAGGCCACCAGGCGGTCATTGCACGGCAGACCGTTTTCGCGCAGGGCGTCGTAGTAGCCCTGCAGGCGGTCTTCCGCATCAGAAATGGGGTGATTGGAGCAGAGATAGCCAATCCGGGTATGACCCTGTTGAATCAGATGACGGGTCGCAAGCCAGGCGCCGTAGCGGTCGTCGAGGGCTACACAGCGTTTTTCAAAGCCGGGGATAATACGGTTGATAATCACCATGCCGGGCATCTGCTTCATCAGGTGAATTAGCTCGGCATCCGGGATCATTTTGGCGTGTACCACCAGCGCAGCGCAGCGGTGGCGGATCAGCTGCTCAATGGCCTGGCGTTCTTTTTGTTCATTATGATAGCCATTGCCGATCAGCAAAAAATTACCCGTCTGATAAGAGACCTGTTCTACCGCTTTAACCATGGCACCGAAAAAGGGGTCGGAAACGTCTCCCACCACCAGCCCAATAGTCTCTGTTGACTGCTGGGCGAGCGCGCGGGCGTTGGCATTCGGATGGTAGTTCAGGGTTTCCATGGCGCTTTGTACCGCCTGGCGTGATGCGTCACTGGCTTTGGGTGAATCATTAATCACGCGGGAGACGGTGGCTACCGACACACCTGCCAGACGAGCCACATCCTTTATTGTCGCCATTTATAACCTTCTTATTTGGGGTAAGCGTTTACACACTGAATAGTGTTGCGGAAAAGTGACGTCCATTCAAGGGAAGCCGGTTTCCGCGCGCCACAAACGTGACGCAGACCAACCCTGGTAGTGTAATCGTTACACGCCTGGTCATGTCAGAAGAATGTCATTCTGAACCTTTAGTTACACTTTGCCTCAGGCTGTTGCGATTGTCCGGTGGCGATGACGTTAAAGAGGTTGGTAGAGTCGAGATCCCAGAGGTATTGATAGGTGGAATCAACTCCGGTTGATTAACACGACTTACACCAGCCTGCGTTCTTACGCAGGTTTTTTTTGCCTGACAGTTCAACCTGTAACAGCAAAAGAGAATATTCACACCTGGTTGCATTTCGGCTCATTCCCTTGCGTTTTCCTGCTGGCGAAGCGCAGGGTCAACAGCCACAATCAAGATCCCAGAGGTATTGATTGGTGAGAATTCTTAGTACGGTTTCGTACTCATCTCTTGCACCAGCCTGCGCGGATGCGCAGGTTTTTTTTCGCCTCCACTTTTGCTGTCGCTCCCGTATCACTTCTCGTGTAATCTGCCACCATTTACTGTCAACCCACCACACTGTCTGGCAAAGGGAGTTGAGATGCTATTTGGGTTTTTCCGTACACTGTTCCGTATTCTTTTTCGCATCCGCGTCACTGGCGATGCACAGGCGCTTCGCGGCGAGCGCGTTCTCATCACACCCAATCATGTTTCCTTTATAGACGGCATCCTGCTTGCGCTGTTTCTGCCCGTGCGTCCGGTGTTTGCGGTCTATACCTCCATCAGCCAGCAGTGGTATATGCGCTGGCTCACCCCACTGATCGATTTCGTACCGCTTGACCCGACAAAGCCGATGATGATTAAACACCTGGTGCGTCTGGTAGAGCAGGGGCGTCCGGTGGTCATTTTCCCGGAAGGGCGCATTTCAGTGACCGGTTCGCTGATGAAAATCTACGACGGCGCGGGGTTTGTCGCGGCGAAATCAAACGCGACCGTGGTGCCGCTGCGCATTGAAGGCGCAGAGTTGACCCATTTCAGCCGCCTTAAGGGGCTGGTGAAGCAGCGTCTGTTCCCTAAAATCACGCTGCATATCCTGCCGCCAACGTCGTTACCGATGCCGGAAGCGCCGCGTGCCCGCGATCGCCGTAAAATCGCCGGGGAAATGCTGCACCAGATTATGATGGAAGCGCGCATGGCCGTTCGTCCGCGCGAAACGCTGTATGAATCCCTGCTTTCGGCGAAGTACCGCTACGGCGCGAAGAAAAACTGCATTGAAGACATTAACTTTACCCCGGATACCTATCGTAAACTGCTGACCAAGACGCTGTTCGTGGGCCGCATTCTTGAGAAGTACAGCAAAAAGGGCGAAAAGATCGGCCTGATGCTGCCAAACGCGGGCATCAGCGCGGCGGTGATTTTTGGTGCGGTTTCCCGTGGCCGCATTCCGGCGATGATGAACTACACGGCGGGCGTGAAGGGGCTGACCAGCGCCATTACCGCCGCCCAAATCAATACCGTCTTTACCTCCCGACAGTTTCTGGACAAAGGCAAGCTGTGGCATCTGCCGGAACAGCTGACCCAGGTACGCTGGGTCTTCCTGGAAGATCTAAAAGCGGACGTGACCACCGGCGACAAGCTGTGGATTTTTGCGCATCTGCTGGTGCCGCATCTGGCTCAGGTCAAACAGCAGCCGGAAGATGACGCGATTATCCTTTTCACGTCGGGTTCGGAGGGTAACCCGAAAGGCGTCGTCCACAGCCACAAGAGTATTCTGGCGAACGTTGAGCAGATCAAAAGCATTGCCGACTTTACCGCGAATGACCGTTTTATGTCGGCGCTGCCGCTGTTCCACTCCTTTGGCCTGACGGTGGGGCTGTTCACGCCGCTGCTGACCGGTGCCGAGGTGTTCCTCTATCCCAGCCCGCTGCACTACCGCATCGTGCCGGAGCTGGTGTATGACCGTAACTGCACCGTTCTGTTCGGCACCTCAACGTTCCTCGGCAACTACGCGCGTTTCGCCAATCCGTATGACTTCTATCGCGTGCGGTATGTGGTGGCCGGTGCGGAAAAGCTGCAGGAGAGCACGCGTCAGATCTGGCAGGACAAGTTTGGCCTGCGCATTCTTGAAGGTTATGGCGTTACCGAGTGCGCGCCCGTTGTCTCGATCAACGTACCGATGGCGGCGAAACCGGGAACGGTGGGCCGAATTCTGCCGGGGATGGATGCGCGCTTGCTGGCGGTGCCGGGCATTGAGGACGGTGGCCGCCTGCAGCTGAAAGGGCCGAACGTGATGAACGGTTACCTGCGCGTGGAAAACCCGGGCGTGCTGGAAGCGCCAACGGCGGAAAACGTCAACGGCGAGATTGAAACCGGCTGGTACGACACCGGCGACATCGTTCGTTTCGATGAGCAAGGCTTTGTACAGATTCAGGGGCGCGCAAAACGCTTCGCCAAAATCGCCGGTGAGATGGTCTCTCTGGAAATGGTTGAACAGCTGGCGACGGCCGTGTCCGCCGAGAAGATGCACGCCACGGTCGTGAAGAGCGATGCCAGCAAAGGCGAGGCGCTGGTGCTGTTTACCACTGATGCTGAGCTTAAGCGCGACAGGTTACTGAGCTATGCGCGTGAACACGGTATTCCTGAACTGGCCGTGCCGCGCGATATTCGCCACCTGAAGCAGCTTCCGGTGCTGGGTAGCGGCAAGCCCGATTTCGTGACCCTGAAAGGTATGGTTGAAGAGGCGGAGCAGCATAATGCGTGAGTCAGTACACACTAACACCTCGCTGCGTTCAAAAGGCATGATGGCCGTCATCGCCGCGCAGTTTCTCTCTGCGTTCGGTGATAACGCGCTGCTGTTTGCCACGCTGGCGCTGCTGAAAGCCGAGTTTTACCCTGACTGGAGTCAGCCGATCCTGCAGATGGTGTTTGTGGGCGCTTACATTATCTTTGCCCCGTTTGTGGGACAGGTGGCGGACAGCTTCCCGAAAGGCCGGGTGATGATGTTTGCCAACGGTCTCAAGCTGCTGGGCGCTGCCAGTATCTGCTTCGGCTTCAATCCGTTTATTGGCTATACGCTGGTGGGTATCGGCGCTGCCGCCTACTCTCCGGCGAAGTATGGCATCCTCGGGGAGCTGACCACGGGCGATAAGCTGGTGAAGGCCAACGGTCTGATGGAGTCGTCAACGATTGCCGCTATCCTCCTCGGCTCCGTCGCGGGTGGCGTGCTGGCCGACTGGCATGTTCTGGCGGCCCTGGGCGTGTGTGCAGTGGTGTATGGTGGGGCGGTCGTGGCTAACCTGTTTATTCCGAAGCTGCCGGTGGCTCGCCCGGGCCAGTCCTGGCGCTTTAAACCGATGACCGGCAGTTTCTTTAACGCGTGCCGCGTGCTGTGGCGTAACGGGGAAACGCGCTTCTCCCTGATGGGAACCAGTATGTTCTGGGGGGCGGGCGTCACGCTGCGCTTCCTGCTGGTTCTGTGGGTACCGGTGGCGCTGGGGATCACCGACAATGCGACGCCGACCTATCTGAATGCGATGGTGGCTATCGGGATTGTGGCTGGCGCGGGCGCGGCGGCGAAGCTGGTGACGCTTGAAACGGTCGCACGCTGCATGCCAGCGGGGATCCTGATTGGCCTCGTGGTGCTTATTTTCTCGCTGCAACATGCGTTATTGCCCGCTTATGCTCTGTTGATCCTGATTGGTATTCTGGGGGGCTTCTTTGTGGTACCGCTGAATGCGTTACTCCAGGAGCGTGGCAAGCAGACCGTCGGGGCGGGGAATGCCATTGCAGTTCAAAATCTCGGTGAAAACCTGGCCATGCTGTTAATGCTGGGGCTCTACTCGCTGGCGGTAAAAGTGGGTGTCCCGGTGGTGGCGATTGGCGTCGGATTTGGTGGGCTGTTCGCGGCGGCGATTGCGGGATTGTGGATCTGGCAGCGTCGCCGTTAATAAGTAGCCGGGTGGCGGCTTCGCCTTACCCGGCAAAAGCATCAGGCTACGGCGCAGGATAAGTATAAACCTGATGCACCGCTTCAATCTCCGCTAATACCTCTTCACTCAGGTTCAGATGGAAACTCTCAATGTTAGTTTTCAGCTGTTCCATGGTCGTCGCGCCAAGCAGGGTACTGGCAACAAACGGCTGACGGCGCACGAAAGCCAGCGCCATCTGCGCCGGATCAAGGCCGTGGCGCTTCGCGATATCCACATAGGCTGCAACGGCTTTCTGCGTCTGCTCGCCGCTGTAGCGGGTAAAGCGGCTAAAGAGGGTATTACGCGCCCCGGCCGGTTTCGCACCGTTCAGGTATTTCCCCGTCAGGGTGCCGAAACCGAGGCATGAATAGGCGAGCAGTTCCACTTCCTCATATTGCGTCACTTCGGCCAGCCCCACCTCGTAGCTGCGGTTAAGCAGGCTGTACGGGTTCTGGATGGTGACGATGCGCGGCAGATCGTGTTTATCCGCCAGGTGCAGATAGCGCATTACGCCAAAGGCCGTTTCGTTGGACACGCCAATGTAGCGGATTTTTCCCGCGCGCTGGCACTCCGTGAGCGCCTCCAGCGTTTCCAGCAGCGTAACGGCGGGGGCGCTCTCGTTCCAGCTGTAGCCGAGCTTGCCAAAACAGTTGGTTGGACGCTGCGGCCAGTGGACCTGGTAAAGGTCGAGATAGTCGGTTTGCAGGCGCTCCAGGCTCGCGTCCAGCGCGGCGCGGATATTTTTGCGATCGAGGATTTGGTTTGGGCGGATCCCGGCATCGTTGTTTCGCGCGGGGCCACTCACTTTCGAGGCGATAACCAGCTTTTCACGGTTACCGCGTTTTGCCAGCCAGTTACCGACATAGGTTTCGGTAAGTCCCTGCGTTTCAGGGCGTGGAGGCACAGGGTACATCTCTGCGACATCAATCAGGTTAATCCCCTGGCTGACGGCATAATCGAGTTGTGCATGGGCATCGGCTTCGCTGTTTTGTTCACCAAATGTCATCGTGCCCAACCCCAGTTGACTTATCTCCAGAGCGCTGTGGGGGATACGGTGATAATGCATAGCCGGCTTCCTTCAATAGACATGTAGACCGCGTCAGGAACCTCCCGACAAAGGAATATAAACATGGCAGAGGGGAAGCAAAAGGGGAAGAAAAAAATCAAAAAGGCCAGTAGGCTACTGACCTCCGACTGTTATCGCTCAATAATTTGCGAGACTTCGTCGCGATTGATCTGCATTTTATTGCCTGCCTGGTCGTGGTAGCTGACCAGACCGGTATCATCGTCGACTTCAGGTTTACCGTCAGTCAGGATCATCCGGCCGTCTTTCGTCGCCATGACGTAATCGCTGCTGCAGCCCGAAACGGCAAACGCCAACCCGACTGCTGAAATTAACACCGCCCATTTTTTCATCGTTATCGTCCTCATCTGGCTCGTATCAAATCATAGTGTAGTATTAACCCGTTATAGCAACAGGGTGAAGCGGTAAAATCTTAAAAACCAGGCGATTATGTTTGTGAGCTCGCAAAATAAGTAAAAAACTAAGTTTTAAGTAAGAAATGACGAGCAAGCAGCGCGCCGGTGAAATTTTTTTTGAGATAAAAGCCGCGCGGCAGCGTCAGTATAGGTTCGCCCATCGCGCCGATCGCCTCGGTAAGCGCTTTGCTGTTTGCCGCTTTCGGGCGCAGCTGTAACACTTCTCCGTGCCGGGCGGTAATTCGCTCGACCTGACCGAGCACAATCATGTCCATCAGTTCTTCCCAGTCCAGGCGCAGCTGATGCTCCTCTTCTTCATCCGGGCTCCAGAGCAGCGGCGCGCCAACGCGGCGTTCAGCCAAAGGGATCTGCCGTTCGCCTTCAACCGGAACCCAAAGCACGCGATTCAGCTTATGGCGCACGTGGCTGGTTTCCCACGTTACGCCGGTATTGCCGGTTAAGGGCGCAACGCAGACAAAGGTAGTCTCCAGGGGCCGACCCTGACGGTCGATAGGAATAGTTTTTAACTCTACGCCAAGGGCCGCGAAATCTTGCTCTGGCTTGCTCCCGGCGCTTGCGCCCAGCCACAGCTCCAGAAGCATGCCGATCCAGCCCTTATCTCGTTTCAGATCCTTCGGGATCTGTAGCCCTGCCATCGCCGCCAGTTCGCCCAGCGAGAAGCCTGCAAGGCGCTGAGCCTGCTGTAGCAACTGGCTTTCGCTCGAAGGCGGTGAGAGCAAGGGTGAAAGCGGATGCATGACGATAACCTTTTGATTAAAAAATAAACGAAGAAACAGTCCCCTGTGGATAGAGTTTAACTTTTTCTGTACCAATATTCCATGTGCATGATTTATAGGTTTTTTTATGAATTTTTCACGGTTTCATCAGGGACGCAAAACGGGTTGTTCAAATCTGGTCACTGACAATAAACAGGATCTTACACCATGTTATCCACAGAAAAATGGGATAACTGGGCATAACCCTGACTACTGTTTCAATTTACAGCCTTGACGTGCGACGAAAATCCAAATTTCAGACAAACTGTGCCTAACTTATTGGCACAATCTGTGGATAAAACCGACGCTGTTCGATCTTTCATCAGCACGACGATCCCTGCTGTGACGATCGTCACGCTATTCTGCATTTTGTTTGTCGATATGAATATAAGATCATGAAAAATATATTGTTATGTTGAAGGTGAGAAACGGGAGGGCAGAGGCCATTTCAGGTTGTTCATCGGTAATCAGACACTTCTTCACAACTATATCCACAGAAAAGGTGAATAAAATTGCCCTCAAGACCGCACATCTGTTTATAACTATGCGCTTATTTGTGAGTTATTCAAATGTTATTAGGTTGCAGGCCTGTAAGAGAGTGGTTTACCGCCTCACTGTAGTGTGAAACAATCATTCATATATAAGGTTTAGTTTGGGGTAGTCCGGTGATTGATGACGATGGCTACCGCCCGAACGTAGGAATAGTAATTTGTAATCGTCAGGGCCAGGTCATGTGGGCCCGTCGATATGGTCAGCACTCCTGGCAGTTCCCGCAAGGCGGGATCAATCCGGGAGAGTCCCCAGAACAAGCGATGTACCGGGAGCTTTTTGAAGAGGTCGGTTTAAGCCGAAAAGATGTTCGCATCCTTGCCTCGACCCGCAACTGGTTGCGTTACAAGTTACCGAAACGTTTGGTGCGTTGGGACACAAAGCCGGTTTGTATCGGCCAGAAACAGAAGTGGTTTCTTCTGCAGTTGGTGGGCAACGATTCGGACATCAATATGCAAACCAGCAGTACGCCGGAGTTCGATGGCTGGCGCTGGGTGAGCTATTGGTATCCTGTTCGTCAGGTCGTGTCATTTAAGCGCGATGTTTACCGTAGGGTGATGAAAGAGTTTGCAAGTGTGGTGATGCAGCTTCAGGAGATCCCGCCTAAGCCGCAGAGCGCACCTGCCTGGCGACGTAAAAGAGGTTAAGCTACGCAAATCATGCTCACCCGCTTGCGAGAAATAGTCGAGAAGGTGGCCAGCGCTCCGCGCCTCAACGAGGCGCTGAATATTCTGGTCACTGACATCTGTCTTGCGATGGAGACCGAGGTCTGTTCGGTGTATCTGGCCGACCACGATCGGCGCTGCTATTACCTGATGGCGACCCGCGGTTTGAAAAAGCCGCGGGGGCGCACCGTAACGCTCGCATTTGATGAAGGTATCGTCGGGCTGGTTGGGCGGCTGGCTGAACCTATCAACCTTGCCGACGCGCAAAAACACCCCAGCTTTAAATACATCCCTTCCGTAAAAGAAGAACGCTTCCGCGCGTTTCTGGGTGTGCCGATTATTCAGCGCCGTCAGCTACTCGGTGTGCTGGTCGTCCAGCAGCGCGAGCTGCGTCAGTATGATGAAAGCGAAGAGTCCTTCCTCGTCACGCTGGCGACACAGATGGCGGCGATCCTCTCCCAGTCTCAGCTTGCCGCGCTCTTTGGTCAGTATCGCCATACGCGCATTCGCGCCCTTCCGGCATCGCCAGGGGTGGCGATTGCGGAAGGCTGGATGGACGCCACGCTGCCATTGATGGAGCAGGTCTACGAAGCCTCTACGCTTGATGAAGCGCTGGAGCGCGAGCGTCTTACCGCCGCGCTGGAAGAGGCGGCCAATGAGTTCCGTCGCTACAGCAAGCGCTTTGCCGCTGGTGCGCAAAAAGAGACGGCGGCCATCTTCGACCTCTACTCGCACCTGCTTTCCGACGCGCGTCTGCGCCGTGAGCTTTTTGCTGAGGTTGATAAAGGCGCAGTCGCGGAGTGGGCGGTTAAAAAGGTCATCGAAAAATTTGCCGAGCAGTTCGCTGCCCTGACCGACGGTTATCTGAAAGAGCGGGCGGGAGATCTCCGCGCGCTGGGACAGCGCCTACTGTTCCACCTCGATGATACTATTCAGGGGCCGAATGCCTGGCCAAAACGGTTTGTGCTGGTGGCCGATGAACTTTCGGCAACAACGCTGGCCGAGCTGCCGCAGGACAGACTCGCCGGGGTTGTCGTACGTGATGGTGCAGCGAACTCCCATGCCGCCATTATGGTGCGCGCGCTCGGTATCCCTACCGTTATGGGGGCGGATATTCAGCCCTCGGTGCTGCACCGCCGCACGCTGGTGGTTGATGGTTACCGCGGTGAACTGCTGGTCGATCCTGAGCCGGTTCTGCTCCAGGAATATCAGCGTCTCATCAGCGAAGAGAATGAATTAAGCAAGCTGGCGGAAGATGACGTTAACCTGCCCGCGCAGCTTAAAAGCGGAGAGCGGATCAAAGTCATGCTCAACGCCGGCTTAAGCCCCGAGCACGAAGAGAAGCTTGGCAGCCGAATCGACGGGATCGGTTTATACCGCACTGAAATCCCCTTCATGCTGCAGAGCGGTTTCCCCTCCGAAGAGGAGCAGGTGGCGCAGTATCAGGGGATGTTACAGATGTTCAACGACAAGCCTGTCACCCTGCGAACCCTGGATGTCGGGGCGGATAAACAGCTGCCGTATATGCCCATCAGCGAAGAGAACCCGTGTCTGGGCTGGCGCGGGATCCGCATTACGCTCGATCAGCCGGAGATCTTCCTGATCCAGGTGCGCGCGATGCTGCGCGCCAACGCCGCGACGGGCAATCTCAGTATCCTGCTGCCGATGGTCACCAGCATAGATGAAATCGACGAAGCGCGGCGCCTGATCGAACGTGCTGGCCGTGAAGTGGAAGAGATGATTGGCTATGCGATCCCGAAACCACGGATCGGCGTCATGCTCGAAGTGCCATCTATGGTCTTTATGCTGCCGCAGCTGGCAAATCGCGTTGATTTTATCTCTGTCGGTACCAACGACCTGACGCAATATATTCTGGCCGTCGACCGGAACAACACCCGCGTCGCCAGTATCTACGATAGCCTGCACCCGGCGATCATTCGCGCGCTGGCGATGATTGCCCGTGAGGCTGAACAGTACGGTATTGATCTCCGCCTGTGCGGTGAAATGGCCGGAGACTCGATGTGCGTCGCGATCCTGATTGGTCTGGGGTATCGTCATCTGTCAATGAACGGCCGCGCAGTAGCGCGCGTGAAGTATTTGTTGCGGCATATCGACATCAATGATGCCCGCGAGCTGGCTGAGCGCAGCCTTGAGGCGCAGCTGGCCGCAGAGGTTCGTCACCAGGTGGCGGCATTTATGGAACGGCGCGGTATGGGCGGCCTGATCCGCGGTGGTCGCTAATCGTCTTTCGTCCTCTCCTTGTGGAGAGGGCGCCAGCGCGCACAAAACCCTATACACATCTTTTACATCTCTGGCGCATCCTCCGCGCCCGCCTTATGCTATGATTCGCAACTTTGGAGCCTCTGCTTAAGGCAGAATCGCATGTCTACCGCTGTCCACTTTCAGCGGAATAACAACATCTTGTGGTGACAGATGAACAGTGGTTATCTGCATTTTCCGGAGTTTGATCCGGTCATTTTCTCAGTAGGACCTGTTTCGCTTCACTGGTACGGTCTGATGTACCTGGTGGGCTTTATTTTTGCCATGTGGCTCGCGGGCCGTCGCGCCAGCCGTCCTGGCAGCGGCTGGACCAAAAACGAAGTTGAAAACCTGCTGTACGCGGGCTTCCTCGGCGTGTTCCTCGGTGGCCGTATTGGGTATGTACTGTTCTATAACTTCCCGGTGTTCCTGAACGATCCCCTCTACCTGTTCCGCGTCTGGGACGGCGGCATGTCCTTCCACGGCGGCCTGATTGGGGTGATCCTGGTGATGGTGATTTTTGCCAAACGCACCAAACGCAACTTCTTCCAGGTGTCAGATTTTATCGCACCGCTGATCCCGTTTGGTCTGGGGGCGGGTCGTCTGGGCAACTTTATTAACGGTGAGCTGTGGGGCCGCGTTGACCCAAGCGTGCCGTACACGATGCTCTTCCCGGGCTCCCGCGCGGAGGATATCGCGCTGCTGCCGTCGCACCCGGAGTGGCAGTCCATTTTCGATACCTACGGCGTGCTGCCGCGTCATATGTCCCAGCTGTATGAGCTGGCGCTGGAAGGCGTGGTGCTGTTTATCATCCTCAACCTGTTTATTCGCAAGCCGCGCCCGATGGGAGCTGTTTCCGGACTGTTCCTGATTGGCTATGGCGCGTTCCGCATCATCGTTGAATTCTTCCGCCAGCCGGATGCGCAGTTTACCGGCGAATGGGTACAGTACATCAGCATGGGGCAGATCCTCTCCATTCCGATGATTGTCGCGGGTGCCATTATGATGATTTGGGCGTATCGTCGTCGTCCACAGCAACAACTTTCCTGAGGAACCATGAAACAGTATCTTGAATTGATGAAAAAAGTGCTCGATGAGGGCACGCCGAAAAACGACCGTACCGGTACCGGTACGCTCTCCATTTTTGGCCACCAGATGCGCTTCAATCTGCAAGAAGGCTTCCCTCTGGTGACGACGAAGCGCTGCCACCTGCGCTCGATCATTCATGAACTGCTCTGGTTCCTGCAAGGCGACACCAACGTTGCGTATCTGCACGAAAATAACGTCTCCATCTGGGACGAATGGGCAGATGAAAACGGCAACCTGGGCCCGGTTTACGGCAAGCAGTGGCGCGCATGGCCAACGCCTGATGGCCGCCATATTGACCAGATCACCACCGTGATGAACCAGCTGAAAAACGATCCGGACTCGCGCCGAATCATCGTTTCCGCCTGGAACGTGGGCGAGCTGGATAAAATGGCGCTGGCTCCGTGCCACGCGTTCTTCCAGTTCTATGTCGCAGACGGCAAGCTCTCCTGCCAGCTCTACCAGCGCTCCTGTGACGTGTTCCTCGGCCTGCCGTTTAACATTGCCAGCTATGCTCTGTTAGTCCACATGATGGCGCAGCAGTGCGACCTGGAAGTGGGTGATTTCGTCTGGACAGGTGGGGACACCCATCTTTACAGCAATCATATGGAACAGACGCATCTTCAGCTCACTCGTGAACCGCGCGCGCTGCCGAAGCTGATTATCAAACGCAAACCGGAATCGATCTTCGATTACCGCTTTGATGATTTTGAGATTGAGGGCTACGACCCGCACCCTGGCATCAAAGCGCCTGTCGCTATCTGATGCGGTAAAGCGTGACATAACCGGTGCTGTTTAGCGCCGGTTTTTTTTCGTCTTTATTCCATTTTCCGAGGCGTTATCCAGAAAACGTGCAACGCGCTGCAACTCTCCTGATACTTCGGATAACGCCTCGTAAAACCATTATTCACCGCTCGCCACGCCCACGGCGAATCGCCACACTTCCCGCATGAAAAAAGAGAACGGCTTTACGCTTATCGAAACGCTGGTGGCAGTCTCGCTGGTTGTCATACTCAGCGCCTCAGGTCTGTACGGCTGGGACAGCTGGCAGCGGCAGCAGCGGCTGTGGCAAACCGCTGGCCAGGTGCGCGACTATCTGGTGTTTCTGCGAAATGATGCCAACAGGTACAACCGCGACCATCACATAACCCAGCTGCGGGTTGGGGGACAGCAGTGTCTGGTGAGCGCTGCCGTACAAGGCTGTGAGAAGGGCAGCCCCTTTGTTCTGATTCCACTCTGGCCAGAGGTCGCGGTGAGCGAGGTCACACCGTCATTAGGATTCTATGGGTTAAGGGATACGGCATGGGCAGGGCGGATACGTGTGCAAAGCCGTGCCGGAGAATGGCTTATCCTGGTCTCAGACGGAGGGCGCATCAGAATGTGTAAGGTCTCACAAGGAGGTTCATGTCGATGAGACAACGCGGTTTCTCGCTGACAGAAGTTCTGATTGCTACGGCCATCAGTAGCCTGTTGTTGATTGGCGCATCGCGCTTTCTACCCGGATTGCATCAGGCGGTATTACTGCAATCCGGCCAGAGAGAGCTGGAAGAAGAGGTCTGGCAGCGCCTGTTTGCTCTCGGCAAACAGCTTCAGCGTGCGGGTTACTGTGCGGGGAACTGCCAGGGGCAAGGGCTGGCGATCGCAAGGCAGGGCAGCTGCGTCATTGTTCGGTGGGATGCCAACAGTAACGGTCGCTGGGATCGCAGTGCATCAGAAAACGACAGCACCGGTTTTCGTCTGGAATCGGGCGCGCTGGAAACGCTTCGTGGGGCAACCTCGTGTGAAGGTCAGGGATGGGAAAAGCTCACGAACCCGGACAGGCTCGCCATCGCGCATTTTGTGGTGAGGAAAGTAACACACGCCGGGTTTGCGCCGGAGTTGAATATCGAACTGTCCGCCCTGCGCAACGGCGATGAAGGAGAGCCTTATCAGGCTTTGTATACGGTCACGGGGTACAACCTGTGAACCGTCAACGCGGTATGTCTTCGCTGGCGCTGGTTCTACTTTTACTGGTGCTTGGTACGCTGATCCTCACCGGCCTTAACCAGCAGCTGACAACGTTCAGCGCGCTCGTTGGCGGTGAGAGCCGTTCGCTGCAGCAGCAGGCTTCTGTACAGTCAGCGCTTGAGTGGGGGCGCGTTCAGAGCTGGTCACCCGCTCCTGAAGTCCAGTGCAAAAAGGCACCCGCCTGGCAAGTGTGTTTGCGGCGGCTGAGTGAGACCACTGTTTTACTGATTGCCGGAGTCAACGACCTGCTGCTCTGGCGTTCAGGAGAGATTATTGACGGTAATATTCGCTTTTCGCCTCACGGCTGGAGTGATTTTTGCCCACTAAAGGAACGTTCGCTATGCCAGCTGCCGTAAGCAAAGAAAAAGGATTTAGCATGGTTGAGGTTCTGCTGGCGATGATGCTGCTGGTCATCATCGTCACGGCACTGGCCGGCTATCATCGGGCGCTGGCGGCGCGGTTTACGCTGTTTAACCAGTATCGTCAGCTCTGGCACCATGCCTGGAATCAGGCTCAGCTCTCAACAAATGTTCTGCCCGCAGGCTGGCAGGTCAGTCGGGTGCAGACAACGCACGCAGGATGTGTCAGCATCACGGTTACACTTATTTCTCCTCTGGGGCGACGCGGTGAAATAACGCGTCTGCATTGCCCGGTTAGCCAGTAGTCGGGAGCGTCTATGTTAAGGGTCTACCACTCAAATCGTCTGGATGTGCTGGAAGCACTGATGGAATTTATCGTTGAGCGCGAGCGGCTCGACGATCCTTTTGAGCCTGAAATGGTGCTGGTGCAGAGCACCGGTATGGCACAGTGGCTGCAAATGTCGCTTTCCCGTAAGTTTGGCATTGCCGCGAATATTGATTTCCCGCTGCCCGCGAGCTTTATCTGGGAGATGTTTGTTCGCGTGTTACCGGACATCCCCGAGCAGAGCGCCTTCAACAAGCAGGGCATGAGCTGGAAGCTGATGGCGCTGCTGCCGGAGATGCTCCAGCATGATGAATTCGCCATGCTGCGCCACTACCTCAATGACGATACCGATAAGCGCAAGCTGTTCCAGCTGGCGTCGCGTACCGCGGATCTCTACGACCAATACCTTGTTTACCGTTCTGACTGGTTAATTCGCTGGGAAGCGGGCGAACTGGTTGAAGGGTTACCGGAGGCGCAAATATGGCAGGCACCGCTTTGGAAAGCGCTGGTCGAGCATACGGAGAAACTTGGGCAGCCTAAGTGGCACCGTGCCAACCTCTACGATCGGTTTATCTCAATACTCGAGAATGCGTCGGCGCGTCCAGCCCGACTGCCGTCACGCGTTTTTATCTGTGGGATATCCGCATTACCGCCTGTTTATCTGAAAGCGTTGAATGCGCTGGGTAAACATATCGATATTCATATTTTGTTCACCAACCCTTGCCGTCAGTATTGGGGGGATATCCTCGACGAACGTTGGCTTGCGCGGCTGGTGACTCGCCAGCGAAAGCGCCTTTTTGAAGAACGATCCGTCCCGCTGTTTAAAGACGGCTCGACTGCCGGGCAGCTTTTTGATGAAGACGGCATCCAGAACCTGCCCAATCCACTGCTTGCCTCATGGGGGAAGCTGGGGCGTGATTACATTCACATGCTCTCCGATATTACGTCATCAGGCGAAGGTGACGTTGACGCCTTTGTCGAGATCGCCCCGGATAGTCTGCTGCATAATATTCAGTTAGATATTCTGGATCTGGAGAACCGCTCCGTCATGGGCGTGACGGCGAAAGAGTTTGAGCGCAGCGACAGCAAGCGGAAGCTGGACGCTGAGGATCGCAGTATCACGATCCATGTTTGTCATAGCCCGCAGCGTGAGGTCGAAGTGCTTCACGATCGACTGCTGGCGATGCTGCAGGACGACCCTGAACTGACGCCGCGCGATATCGTGGTGATGGTGGCGGACATCGACAGCTACAGTCCCTTTATTCAGGCCGTCTTCGGCAGTGCGACGGGTGAGCGATATCTGCCTTACGCCATCTCTGACCGTCGTGCCCGTCAGTCGCACCCGGCATTGCAGGCATTTATCACCCTGCTTTCACTGCCGGATAGCCGGTTTATCTCCGAAGATGTTCTGGCGTTACTGGATGTTCCCGTGCTGGCAGCCCGCTTCAACATCAATGAAGAAGGGCTGCGCTACCTTCGCCAGTGGGTAAACGAATCAGGCGTTCGCTGGGGCATCGATGACGATAACGTCCAGGAGTTCGAGCTTCCCCCAACCGGCCAGCATACCTGGCGGTTTGGCCTGACGCGTATGCTGCTGGGCTACGCCATGGAGAGCAGCCAGGGCGAATGGAACGAAGTGCTGCCTTACGATGAGTCCAGCGGTTTGATTGCTGACCTGGTAGGGCATTTAGCTTCTCTGCTGATGCAGCTTAACCGCTGGCGCCGTGAGCTAATGCAGCCGCGTCCGCTTGAAGAGTGGCTCCCGGTGTGCAGGGCGTTACTTAATGATTTCTTCCTGCCAGACAATGACACCGAAGCGGCGATGGCGCTCATTGAAACGCAGTGGCAGGCTATCGTTGACGAGGGTGTGAATTCACACTATCTCGAAGCGATTCCTTTGTCGCTGCTGAGAGATGAGTTGACGCAGCGCCTTGACCAGGAGCGAATCAGCCAGCGTTTCCTGGCAGGCCCCATCAATATCTGTACCCTGATGCCAATGCGCTCAATCCCCTTTAAGGTGGTCTGCCTGCTCGGCATGAACGACGGTATTTATCCTCGGGCCTTGGCACCGCTGGGGTTCGATTTGATGAACGCAGATCCAAAGCGGGGTGACCGTAGCCGTCGTGATGATGACCGCTATCTCTTCCTTGAAGCGCTCATCTCCGCTCAAAGTAAGCTCTATATCAGCTATATCGGTCGTTCCATTCAGGACAACAGCGAGCGCTTCCCCTCCGTTCTGGTGCAGGAACTGGTGGACTATATCGGCCAGAGCCACTATCTGGCTGGGGATGAGGCGCTTAACTGCGATGAAAGCGAGCAGCGGGTGAAGGCGCACATTACCTGTATCCACAGTCGCATGCCGTTTGACCCGGTAAACTATATTGTCAGCGAACAGCAGAGCTATGCCCGCGAATGGCTGCCAGCAGCGAAAAAAGAGGGGAGAGCCCATACGGATTTTATTCAGCCGCTTGATCCGCTGCCCATCAACACTCTGACTTTCGAACAGCTTCAGCGGTTTTGGGCGCATCCGGTGCGCGCCTTCTTCCAGCAGCGATTACGGGTCAACTTCCGCTCTGAAGAGAGCGAAATTCCTGATGCAGAACCCTTTACTCTGGAAGGACTGGAGCGCTATCAGCTAAACCTCCAGCTGCTTAATGCTCTGGTTGAAGAGGAAGATGCAGACAAACTTTACCGCCGCTACCGTGCCGCAGGGCAACTACCTTACGGTGCGTTTGGGGAAATCGTCTGGGAGGCGCAGTGCCAGGAGATGACCGCTCTGGCGGAGCGCGTCAGGGAGCACCGCCAGCCCGGACAAAGCATCGAAATCGATCTCAGCTGCAAGGGCATACAACTCACGGGCTGGCTAACCCAGGTTCAGCCGGATGGGCTATTGCGCTGGCGACCTTCTCTGCTCAGCGTTTCACAAGGATTGCAACTCTGGCTGGAACATCTTGTCTACAGTGCGGGTGGGAATAAAGGTGAAAGCCGGATCTTCGTGCGCAAAGAGGGCGAATGGCGCTTCCCACCCATGGAGGCAGAACAGGCGTTACGCTATCTGTCCTTGTATATTGAGGGCTATCTTCAGGGAATGAACAAACCCCTCCTGTTACTGCCCGAAAGTGGCGGTGCGTGGATAAAAGCCTGTTATGACGCACAGAATGATGCGATGTTAACGGATGAGGCTTCGCTGCAGAAAGCGCGCAGTAAATTTATGCAGGCCTATGAAGGAAACATTATGGTACGCGGTGAAGGTGAAGATGTCTGGTATCAACGCCTGTGGCGAACGCTTGAGCCAGAATACTTCGAGGCTATTAAGGAAGAGGCACAGCGCTACCTGTTACCGTTGTTTAAGTTTAATCAGTCCTGAGTGCTGTATAAAAATTGCGCAGTATGGGGTGTTCATTTATGATGCACTTCTTATCACGGACTGATGTACCCAAAGAATGAGATGTTGGCGTGTCCAGCACGCAGTTTGTTAATGATGTAGCCGTGATAAAGAGGTCGTAATGCCAGGCAGCACCTTGTTTAAAGCGTTTGTTTTGTTTTTCGCCCTCTGGGCACCCGTCACTCACGCAGACTCCGGTTGGCAACCCGTTCAGGAAACTATCCGTAAGAGCGAAAAAGATACCCGTCAGTATCAGGCTATCCGCCTTGATAACGGTATGACCGTGCTGCTGGTTTCCGATCCGCAGGCGGTGAAATCCCTCTCGGCGTTAGTGGTGCCGGTTGGATCGCTGGAAGATCCTGAGGCGCATCCGGGGCTGGCGCATTACCTCGAACACATGACGCTGATGGGCTCTAAAAAATATCCGCAGCCGGATAGCCTTTCTGAATTCCTGAAAATGCACGGCGGCAGCCACAACGCCAGCACGGCACCGTACCGCACGGCCTTTTATCTCGAAGTCGAAAACGACGCGCTGACAGGGGCGGTTGATCGTCTTGCCGATGCTATCGCCGCGCCGCTGCTGGATAAAAAATACGCCGACCGCGAGCGCAATGCCGTCAATGCGGAGCTGACCATGGCCCGTACCCGGGACGGTATGCGTATGGCGCAGGTCAGCGCCGAGACCATCAACCCGGCGCATCCGGGCTCACGTTTCTCGGGCGGTAACCTGGAGACGCTGAGCGATAAACCGGGAAGCCCGGTCATTGACGCCCTGCATGCGTTTCGTGACAAATACTACTCCGCCAACCTGATGAAGGCGGTTATTTACAGCAACAAACCGTTACCGGAGCTTGCCGGACTGGCGGCACAAACGTTTGGCCGGGTGCCGAATAAAAATATTGACCTGCCGAAGATAGACGTACCGGTTGTCACGGACGCGCAAAAAGGGATCGTCATCCACTACGTCCCTGCCATGCCCCGCAAAGTGCTGCGCGTTGAGTTCCGCATTGATAACAACACAGCCCAGTTTCGCAGTAAAACCGACGAGCTGGTGACCTACCTGATCGGTAACCGCAGCCCGGGAACCTTATCTGACTGGCTGCAAAAACAGGGGCTGGTGGAAGGGATCCGCGCCGATTCCGATCCCGTGGTAAACGGCAATAGCGGCGTGCTGGCGATCTCCGCCACCCTGACCGACAAAGGTCAGGCCAACCGTGATGAAGTGGTGGCGGCTATCTTTAGCTACCTCTCTTTACTGCGCGAGAAAGGCGTCGATAAGCGCTATTTTGATGAACTGGCGCACGTGCTGGATCTCGATTTCCGTTACCCGTCCATTACCCGCGATATGGATTACGTGGAGTGGCTGGCGGATACCATGATCCGCGTGCCGGTGGCGCACACGCTCGACGCGGTCAATATTGCCGATCGTTATGATGCCGAGGCGGTAAAAGCGCGCCTGGCGATGATGACGCCGCAAAATGCCCGCATCTGGTACATCAGCCCGAACGAACCGCATAACAAGACGGCATACTTTGTTGATGCCCCTTATCAGGTAGACAAAATCAGCGACCAGACCTTCGCCGACTGGCAGAAGAAGGCCGGTGAGATTGCGTTGACGCTGCCGGAACTGAACCCCTATATCCCGGATGATTTCTCGCTGATCAAAACGACTAAGGATTATCCGCACCCGGAGCTCATTATTGATGAACCGACGCTGCGCGTGGTGTATACCCCAAGCCGTTATTTTGCGAGCGAGCCAAAGGCCGATGTCAGCGTGGTCCTGCGTAACCCGAAAGCGATGAACAGCGCCAAAAATCAGGTGATGTTCGCGCTCAATGACTATCTGGCCGGTATCGCGCTCGATCAGCTCAGCAACCAGGCGGCCGTGGGCGGGATCAGTTTCTCCACCAATGCCAACAACGGTTTGATGCTTAATGCAAATGGCTATACTCAGCGTCTGCCTCAGCTTTTCAAGGCTCTGCTCGAGGGTTACTTCAGCTACACGCCAACGGAAGAGCAGCTTGAGCAGGCTAAATCCTGGTATGCGCAGATGATGGATTCTGCAGAAAAGGGCAAAGCTTACGATCAGGCGCTTATGCCGGCACAAATGCTGTCGCAAATACCTTATTTCCAGCGTGAAGAACGCCGTGCCTTGCTGCCATCAATCTCATTAAAAGAGGTGCTGGCTTACCGTGACTCGCTAAAAACCAACACGCGCCCGGAGTTTCTTATCGTCGGCAACATGAGCGAAGATCAGGCCAAAACGCTGGCAGAAAATGTTCGCACGCAACTCGGTTCGAAAGGGGACGAGTGGTGCCGTAACCAGGACGTGCTGGTTGAGAAAAAACAGAATGTGATCTTTGAAAAAGCGGGGAGCAGCACCGATTCCGCGCTGGCCGCGGTGTTTGTGCCAACGGGCTATGATGAATTCGCAAGCTCTGCGCAGAGCGCCGTTCTGGGTCAGATTATTCAGCCGTGGTTCTATAACCAGCTGCGCACAGAAGAGCAGCTTGGCTATGCGGTATTTGCTTTCTCTATGAACGTGGGGCGTCAATGGGGGCTGGGCTTCCTGCTGCAAAGCAGCGACAAACAGCCGGCCTATCTCTGGCGCCGCTATCAGGCGTTCTTCCCGCAGGTGGAAGCAAAACTGCGGGCCATGAAGCCGGAAGAGTTTGCTCAGATCCAGCAGGCCGTCATCGCGCAGGTGATGCAGCCGCCGCAGACGCTGGGCGAAGAGGCGTCACAGCTGAGCAAAGATTTCGATCGCGGTAATCTGAAATTTGATTCGCGTGATAAAGTAGTGGCCGAGATAAAACAGCTGACGCCGCAGAAGGCTGCCGATTTCTTCCATCAGGCCGTGATTAAGCCGCAGGGCATCACTATCCTGTCTCAGGTTTCCGGTAGCCAGAACGGGAAAACGGACTACGTGAACCCGAAAGGCTGGAAAGTCTGGAAGAGCGTCAGCGCGTTGCAGCAATCTATGCCCTGGAGTAAGAAAGAATGACCGATACCGCTGAGTCCCTTGATCCCTTACGTTTACCTCTGCAGGGTGAACGATTGATTGAAGCCTCAGCGGGAACGGGAAAAACCTTCACCATCGCCGCGCTCTATCTGCGCCTGCTGTTAGGCCTTGGCGGTAACGCCGCTTTTCCTCGTCCTTTGAGCGTTGAAGAGCTGCTGGTCGTTACCTTTACTGAGGCTGCCACCGCTGAGCTGCGCGGCCGTATTCGGACCAATATCCACGAACTGCGCATCGCCTGTCTGCGCCAGAGCACGGATAACCCTCTCTACGCGAGCCTTCTGGAAGAGATTGCCGATAAGCAACAGGCAGCCCAGTGGCTGCTCCTCGCAGAAAGGCAGATGGACGAAGCATCCGTCTTCACCATTCACGGTTTTTGCCAGCGCATGCTGAGCCTGAATGCGTTTGAATCCGGCATGTTGTTTGAGCAGCAGCTTATTGAAGATGAATCCGTGCTTCGCTATCAGGCCTGCGCGGATTTCTGGCGTCGCCACTGCTATCCGTTACAGCGGGATATCGCCGAAGCGGTACATGCGTTATGGAAAGGCCCGGAGGCGCTGCTGCGCGCGATCGATCGTTATCTGCAGGGTGAGGCGCCGGTCATCAAATCCCCGCCGCCAGCAGATGAAACCCTGGCCTCGCGGCATGAAAAAATCATCGCTAAAATTGCCGACATCAAACAAAAATGGATTGAGTCAGTCGGTGAGATTGACGCGATCCTCGAGAATTCCGGGATCGATCGACGTAAGTTCAATCGCGGCAACCAGGGCAAATGGATCGAGAAGATCAGCGCGTGGGCGCAGGAAGAGACGCGGGGCTACCAGCTCCCGGACGCGCTGGAGAAATTCTCCCAACGTTTCCTGGCTGAGCGGACCAAAGCCGACGGCATTGTGCCTGAGCATCCCCTGTTTGTAGCGATCGAAACCCTGCTGGCGGAGCCCCTCACGCTCAACGATCTGATGATCGTCCGCGCCATGACCGAAATTCGTGAAGCCGTGGCGCGCGAGAAACGCCGCCGGGGGGAACTGGGTTTCGACGATATGCTGAGCCGCCTGGATGCGGCGCTGTGCAGTGAGAATGGCGAAGCGCTTGCCGCTGCGATTCGCACCCGCTTTCCGGTCGCGATGATTGACGAATTTCAGGACACCGACCCACAGCAGTACCGCATTTTCCGCCGTATCTGGCGCCAGCAGCCCGGCACCGCGCTGTTGTTAATCGGCGATCCTAAGCAGGCCATTTACGCCTTCCGCGGTGCGGATATTTTTACCTACATGAAAGCCCGCAGCGAGGTTGACGCGCACTACACGCTCGACACCAACTGGCGCTCTTCTCCCGGCATGGTGGAAAGCGTCAATGCGCTCTTCAGCCGCATGGATACGGCGTTTATGTTCCGGGAGATCCCTTTCCAGCCGGTCAAGTTCGCCCCTAAAAATACCGCGTTGCGCTTCGAGGTTAATGGCGAAACTCAGCCAGCCATGAACTTCTGGCTACTTGATGGGGAAGGCTGGGGCGTCGCGGACTATCAAAATGCAATGGCCCAGCACTGTGCGGCGCAAATTAGGGACTGGCTCAGCGCAGGCGCGCGCGGCGATGCGCTGCTGTGGAAGGAGAATAAACCAGCCCCGGTAAAGGCATCCGATATCACGGTGCTGGTGCGCAGCCGTCAGGAGGCCGCGCTTATCCGCGACGCCCTGACGCTACTGAATATACCTTCCGTTTACCTCTCCAACCGCGACAGCGTTTTTGAAACGCTGGAAGCCCTCGAGATGCTATGGCTGCTGCAGGCTGTACTGGCCCCGGAGCGTGAAAGCACGCTCCGCAGCGCCTTAGCGAGCGCGATGCTCGGGCTGAACGCGCGTGACATTGATGCGCTTAATACTGACGAATCCGCGTGGGATGCCGTGGTAGAAGAGTTTGTGCGCTACCGTGAAAAATGGCAGAAGCGCGGCGTGATGGCGATGGTGCGCGAGCTCATGGCACATCGTCACATTGCGGAAAACATGCTGGCGACAGCGGGCGGCGAGCGCCGTCTGACCGATATTTTGCACATCAGCGAGCTGCTCCAGGAAGCGGGTACGCAGCTGGAGAGCGAGCATGCTCTGGTGCGCTGGCTGGCCCAGCAGATTGCCGACCCTAACAGCAATTCTTCCAGCCAGCAGATGCGCCTCGAGAGCGATAAACATCTGGTGCAGATCGTCACCATTCACAAGTCGAAAGGCCTGGAGTATCCGCTGGTCTGGCTGCCGTTTATCGCCAATTATCGCGTACAGGACCAGGCTTTTTACCACGATCGCGAGTCGTTCGAAGCGGTACTCGACCTCAGCAACGCGGAGTCCAGCGTCGAGCTGGCCGAAGCCGAGCGTCTCGCGGAAGACCTGCGCCTGCTATATGTGGCGCTGACCCGTTCGGTCTGGCACTGTTCCCTGGGCGTCGCGCCGCTGTTCCGTCGCCGTGGCGAAAAGAGCGGCGAGAGTGATTTTCATCTGAGCG
The DNA here is from genome assembly GCF_014982245.1 of Enterobacter cloacae complex sp. P6RS. NCBI lineage: Bacteria > Pseudomonadati > Pseudomonadota > Gammaproteobacteria > Enterobacterales > Enterobacteriaceae > Enterobacter > Enterobacter cloacae complex sp. P6RS. The sequence continues at coordinate 5,791 of NZ_JADCLB010000006.1, read as the reverse complement.
CGCTGGGGCGGCTTATTCAGCGCGGCGAGCCTAAAGATGCCGTAGGGCTGCGCCAGTGCATCGAATCACTTTGCTCAGAGCATGTTGCCCTGCATATTCCCTCCCAGCCCGACAGCAGCCGCTGGCAGACGCCGGAGCAGGGAGAGTCAGCGCTGCATGCCCGCGAGGTGGCTCGCACAATCACTGACGACTGGCGCGTCACCAGTTACTCCGGTTTACAGCAGCACGGACAGAGTATTGCGCAAGATCTGATGCCAAAACTGGACGTGGATGCCGCTGGGGCCGGGAGCGTGCCCGTCGAGCCGGCGCTCACGCCGCATCAGTTTCCGCGCGGCGCCTCGCCGGGCACGTTTTTGCACAGCTTGTTTGAAGAGCTGGATTTTACCCAGCCGGTATCAGAAGAGTGGGTGCTGAAGATGTTACAGAGCGGCGGCTACGACGCACAGTGGCAGCCGGTTCTCACTGAATGGATCCGCGCTGTTCTGCACGCGCCGCTCACGGCGCAGGGGATCTCGCTGAGCCAGCTGACCGCCAAAGATAAGCAGGTGGAGATGGAGTTTTACCTCCCCATCGCCAGCCCGCTCAAGGCCGAGGCGCTTGATGCGCTGATCCGCGAGTACGATCCGTTATCCGCCGGGTGTCCGCCGCTGAATTTCCGCCAGGTGCAGGGGATGCTGAAAGGCTTTATCGACCTGGTTTTCCGCCACGAAGGGCGCTACTACCTGCTGGATTACAAATCGAACTGGCTGGGGGCAAACAGCGAAGCCTATACCCAGCAGGCGATGGCCTCAGCGATGCAAATGCATCGCTACGATCTGCAGTATCAGCTTTACACCCTGGCGCTGCACCGTTACCTGCGCCATCGCATGGCCGATTATCGCTATGAAGATCATTTTGGCGGCGTCATTTACCTGTTCCTGCGCGGCGTGGATGCTAACGACCCGCGTTCGGGTATCTTCAGCACCCGTCCGGCTGTGGAGTTGATTGAAAAGATGGATAACTTGTTTGCTGCAAGCACGGAGGAAGTAGCATGACGATGCAGGCGCTACTGCTGGACGCAATTGAACAACGTGTACTTCGCCACCTGGACGTACAATTTGCCATGATGGTGGCGGGCGAAGAGCCTGCCGTCATGCTTGCCGCGGCGATCCTGAGTAAAGATGCGGGAGAAGGGCATGTCTGTCTGCCGCTTTCACGTCTGGTGGTGGATGAGAAAATGCCTCCGGCTTTACAGGCGTGTTTCGCGCTTCTGGGTGAGGCAGTGGACTGGCAAGAAATATTACTCCGCTCCCCCGCCGTCAGCAGCGCCGATACCGGTACGCCAATGATTTTGACGGGTGAACGTTTGTATCTGAACCGGCTGTGGCGTAACGAACTGACGGTGGCGCGCTTCTTCAGCGAGACCAATGCTCCGCTCCCGTGCGATGAAGCACTGCTCCGGCAAACGCTGGATACGCTGTTTACCTCTGACGATGAGACAGACTGGCAGAAAGTGGCGGCAGCAGTGGCGTTAACGCGGCGGATATCGGTGATTTCGGGCGGGCCGGGCACCGGTAAAACGACCACCGTGGCAAAGCTGCTTGCCGCGCTGATTCAGTTATCGGGTGAGCAAAAGTGTCGTATCCGCCTGGCGGCACCCACCGGTAAAGCGGCTGCACGTCTGACGGAGTCGTTAGGCGGCGCGCTGCAAAAACTGCCGCTTACCGGGGAGCGGCTTGCGCTTTTCCCTAACGAAGCCAGCACGTTGCACCGCTTGCTCGGCGCGCAGCCGGGTAGCCAGCGTCTGCGCTACCATGCCGGTAACCCGCTGCATCTGGACGTGCTGGTGGTGGATGAAGCGTCGATGATTGACCTGACGATGATGTCGCGTTTGATTGATGCGTTGCCGCCGCACGCGCGCGTCATTTTCCTCGGCGACCGCGATCAGCTTGCCTCCGTTGAGGCCGGGGCCGTGCTGGGCGATATCTGCACCTATGCCAGCCTGGGGTATACTGCTGAACGCGCTGAGGAGCTGGCGCGCCTGACCGGATGTTCGCTCGCGGCTGAAAACCATTTACTTGCGGGGGCGCTGCGCGACAGCCTGTGTCTGCTGCAAAAAAGCTACCGTTTTGGCAGCGACTCCGGCATTGGTCAGCTTGCGGCGGCGGTGAACCGGGGCGACCGGCACGCTACCTGTGCGGTATTTGACGGTACCTTTACCGATATTGAGAAAAAATCGCTGCAAACCGGGGAAGAGTATCAGGCGATGCTGGATGACGCCCTGCTGGGGTACCAACATTTTCTGACGGGCGTACAGCAGCAAAGCACGCCGGAGCAGGTCATTGCCGCGTTTGGCGAATACCAACTGCTCTGCGCGTTGAGGGAAGGGCCCTTTGGCGTCAGCGGCCTGAACGACAGGCTGGAACAGCTGCTGGCGCAAAAGCGTAAAATCAACCGTACTCCGCACTCGCGCTGGTATGAAGGCCGGCCGGTGATGATCTCCCGCAACGACAGCGCGCTGGGGTTGTTTAACGGGGATATCGGGATTGCGCTCGATCGCGGGCAGGGGCTCCGCGTCTGGTTCCAGATGCCGGACGGTAGCGTGAAGTCCTTCCAGCCGAGCCGTTTGCCCGAGCATGAAACTGCCTGGGCGATGACGGTGCATAAATCCCAGGGTTCTGAGTTTAACCATGCGGCACTTATCCTGCCCACACAGCTTTCCCCCGTCGTTACCCGCGAGCTGATCTATACCGCCATTACGCGCGCGCGTCAGCGCCTGTCGCTGTATACCGATGAACGGGTGCTGGTACAGGCGATTGCCACCCGCACGGAACGCCGAAGCGGGCTGAGCGCGATATTTGACTCCCTCTGAACGACGCCGGCAAAGAAAGGATTACCCCAGGTCGGCCATCAGCACTTTTGAACGGCGCTGATAGTTGTACATCTCTTTCTTCGTTTCCGGCAGAGAATCAATATCCACCGGCGTGAACCCGCGCTCCTGGAACCAGTGAATGCTGCGCGTCGTCAGGACGAACAGCTTGCTCAGCCCCATCTGACGCGCCTGTGCCGCCACGCGCTCAAGCAGCATTTCGCCGCGTGAAGAGCTGCGGTAATCCGGGTGCACCGCCACGCAGGCCATTTCTCCGATTTTCTCTTCCGGGAACGGATAGAGGGCGGCGCAGGCAATGGTCAGGTTATCGCGCTGGATAATGGTGAATTTGTCGATCTCCATCTCCAGCTGCTCGCGGGAGCGACGAACCAGAATACCCTGCTGTTCCAGCGGACGGATCAGCTCCAGAATGCCGCCGATATCGTTGATGGTCGCGCGGCGAATCTGCTCCGCACTTTCCATCACAATCTGGGTGCCAATACCGTCGCGGGAGAACAGCTCCTGCAGCAGAGCTCCGTCTTCCTGATAGCTGATCAGGTGGCTACGGCGCACGCCGCTGCGGCAGGCCTTCACGGCGCCACGCAGGAAGCGGACGGTGCCGGAGTGGTAATCCCCTTCGGCTTCCAGCGCTTCAACGCGGGCCTGCGCTTCATTCGGGAAGAGTTCCGGCACAATTACCCCTTCATCGTTTACGACGCCCTGGGAGGAGCAAAACCCAATCATTTTTTCCGCCTTCAGCTTGATCGCCAACTGGGTGGCAATCTCTTCGGACGTCAGGTTAAAGCTTTCACCGGTTACGGAAACCGCCACCGGTCCCATCAGGACAATGGCACCGCTGTCGAGCTGGCGGTGAATGGCCTCTTCATCAATACGACGAATGCGGCCGCTGTGGCAGTAATCCACGCCATCGTCCACGCCGAGCGGCTGGGCAATGATAAAGTTGCCGCTCACGACGTTGATATGCGCGCCCTGTAGCGGCGTGTTGTTCAGGCTCATCGACAGGCGAGCGGTGATATCCAGCTGCAGCAGACCCGCCGCCTGCTTCACCAGCTCCAGGGTTTTGGCATCCGTGACGCGGGTATGTTTGTGGTAAATCGGCTCGTGGTGGTGAGCGGCCAGGTTGGCGTCGATCTGCGGGCGCGCGCCATAGACCACCACCAGGCGGATCCCGAGGCTGTGCAGCAGGCCAATGTCATTGACGATGCTAGAAAAATTTTCATGCTCAATGGCTTCGCCGCCCAGCATGATGACAAACGTTTTTCCCCGGTGGGCGTTGATATAGGGAACAGAATGGCGGAATCCCTGGACCAGTTCGGTTCTACGTTCCTTCACCATGGCACAACCCTTAATGAATGTTTATTCGTAATTTATGTATTTTTATTCGATTGTGGGCGCGTGTGCAAGTGCAAATTTTTTGCGACCTACAGAAATTAATAAGTAATCCGTGCGTTAACGTATGATTGTTTACCCTTTTATAGATGACAGTTTATGCGTCATTCGTTAAAGTTTTCGGTCAATCTGCACTTTTGTATATCAGTTTGTTTTCTTGCTCGGGAGAAGCATGTCGGGATCCAATTCAGCAATAAGCCGCCGCCGTTTGTTAAAAGGGGCCGGGGCAATGTGGTTGCTTAGCGTCAGCCAGGTCGGTCTTGCCGCCACGAGTCAGGTGGTGGCGGTGCGCGTCTGGCCGTCGTCGACCTATACGCGCGTGACGGTTGAATCCAATCGCGTGCTGAAATATAAGCAATTTGCCCTCAGCAACCCTGAACGCGTGGTGGTGGATCTCGAAGGGGTGAACCTCAACTCCGTGCTGAAAGGCATGGCGGCGCAGATCCGCGGTGACGATCCGTTTATTAAATCGGCGCGCGTCGGGCAGTTTGATCCGCAAACCGTGCGCATGGTGTTTGAGCTTAAGCAGAACGTTAAGCCGCAGCTGTTCGCCCTGGCACCCGTCGCGACGTTTAAAGAGCGTCTGGTGATGGATCTTTACCCGGCGAATGCAACGGATATTCAGGATCCGCTTCTCGCCCTGCTGGAGGATTACAACAAAGGCGATCTCCAGCGTCAGGTGCCGCCTGCGCAAAGCGGCCCGCAGCCGGGGAAAGCAGGGCGCGATCGTCCGATTGTGATCATGCTCGATCCCGGCCACGGCGGCGAAGACTCCGGTGCGGTGGGGAAATACCATACGCGTGAAAAAGACGTGGTGCTGCAAATTGCCCGTCGTCTGAAGGCGTTAATTGATAAAGAAGGCAATATGCGCGCCTACATGACGCGCAATGAGGATGTCTTTATCCCGCTGAAGGTGAGGGTGGCGAAAGCGCAGAAGCAGCGTGCCGATCTGTTCGTCTCGATCCATGCGGATGCGTTTACCAGCCGCCAGCCGAGCGGCTCGTCGGTGTTTGCGCTCTCAACCAAGGGCGCAACCAGTACCGCGGCGCGATACCTTGCGGACACCCAGAACGCCTCGGACCTGATCGGTGGCGTGAGCAAAAGCGGCGACCGCTACGTCGACCACACCATGTTCGACATGGTGCAGTCCCTGACCATTAACGACAGCCTGAAGTTTGGTAAAGCGGTGCTGGGCAAGCTGGGGAACATCAATAAGCTGCACAAAAACAGCGTGGAGCAGGCCGGGTTTGCGGTGCTGAAGGCACCGGATATCCCGTCCATTCTGGTAGAAACCGCGTTTATCAGTAACGTTGAAGAAGAGCGTAAGCTCAAGACGGCAAAGTTCCAGCAGGAGGTGGCGGAGTCGATTCTGGCGGGGATACGGGCGTATTTCTCAGACGGGGCGACGCTGGCGCGGCGCGGGTAGGTTTTTAGCCGGGTGAAATGCCCGGCAAATTCACAAACGGCAGATACAAAAAAACACCCTTAAGGGTGCTTATTGTTTTCAGAAGTGTTGGTTGCGGGGGCCGGATT
>NZ_JADCLB010000059.1:0-2842 GCF_014982245.1 Enterobacter cloacae complex sp. P6RS | reverse complement strand
AACTTTTTCCTGTCATTAAAATCAATGAAAATAATAAAACAAAACGTTTAATCATATCAAAGCTCGGTATTAGTTTCTATAATCATTTTTTCACCACAACCTTACTCTGCCAAGTAAGGGGACAAATTCAGTAATTACTGGTACTGAATAGTAAATTCTGTTGTGGCATTTGCCGTACCCTGGCCTACGGTAGGTCCTGTTGACACATATCGTCCTTCAAAGTTCAATGTCGCACCTGTCGTTGTAACGGGATAGGTTTTTGAGTCTGATTGCATAGGGATAATTGTTCCTGCATCATCATAAATACCCACCCCAACTGCTGTTGCAGTTGCACCGCTATCAAGCGCCAGAAGACGGGCGTCGGAAGCATCGGTATTTCCATTAAATCTTACGGATACGCTAGTGACTGTCGCAGGGCAAGCAGTTAAAAGGATCTGGAACGGGGCTGAACCTGCTGCATCTCCACTGCTTGTGAATGCTGTGGAAGCGATAGTTCCAAGGTTGGCTGTTTGTGTACCAGCTGATGTGGCGTCTACAGTGCAGGCATCGGTTGTAATGTTACCTGTAAACTGAATAGTGCCATCAGCCCCATAAGCCAAAGAACCTATGCTAGTCAGGCAAGCCACGTATACAGTTTTTATTAAATATGCATGTATTTTTCTCATGCAATTCTCTCCTCTGAATGTCATCATTCGATACGGTTAGATCTGGGTGTATTAAGCTTTAGACGTCTTATCGCGCTATGCTAGTACTTTTTGTTAGAAACTGTGATGCTGATCAACTTAGCGAAACTAATTTATTTTAGTTACTTGATGTGATGATTTTCATGACCTTAAGAGGATATATCGTATTTTTAAATCTGATTATCTGTTCTGAAAAAGATAACTAAAGACATAAAAATCCAAATTAAGACTTGTAACATATAGTTTGTTGTGAATTTGAAATAATTTCCTTAGCCTTATCACCGGGAAGGCAATAACTTTTATGATTAACCTTAAGGGAATTATATGCAAAAATTTGATATTCAGATGGCTTTGGTACCATTGTTTTTAAGTGCAATTGCCGAGGCTGCCCCCGTTGATGTATCAGGTACAGTTCATGTTGCGGGGATTGTGAAAAGCAGCCATGAAGAAAATTGTAGCGTGGCACTAACTTCCCCCGCAGTCACTCTCCATGGTACCCAGCTTGACGATTTGGGTTATATGACCGAACACGTTGATCATTACAGCGCTGATACTGTCGGTATTTCATTATCCGGTAATGCTTGTAATAGAAATAATGTCGGTTTCAAGTTTGTTGGCGGGACAGTTTCAGGAAATATAAATGCTGTAAGTAACAGTTTAAACGGTAATGACGCCGCGCAGGGGGTAGGCATCGGCTTATATTACTTTGGGGAACAAATAACGCCAAATACGGAGATAGTAAACTTTGTTAACGATCCATCTGTGGGTAGTACGATGCCAGTAAGTATCAAACTTTTCAAAATGAGAGGCATGGAACCGACTGCAGGAAAATTCCAAACCTCAGTGACTGTTCAATTAGAACGACTTTAAATTTTCCGGCATAAACGAATTCCAAACTCATAAATTATTATTTATTAAGCCAATGAAAAATTTCAATATATTTTCCTTATTAGCCTTTGTCGTTTCTTTTTATAGCTTGATGGCAAATGCTGCTCTAACCCTTAATGCTGACAGACTAGTTTATAACGCAAAAGATGGTGATGCCTCTGTCACTGTTCACAGTGATGAAAGCAGAGCCTACTTGGTGCAGGCATGGGTAGATGATGGTGATAATCAAACTCAAAAAAAATTACCTTTTGTAACTACCCCTCCCCTTTTTCGTTTGGCTCCTAAAAGTGATAACGTTATTCGTGTTCTTTATACCGGCAATGGATTACCCCAGGATCGCGAAAGTTTATTTTGGTTAAATGTTAAAGGTGTCCCAGGTCTCAGTGATGATGAGTCGCAAATTGAAAACAGGATGGTTATTGCGATTAACAATCGGATAAAGCTGTTCTTCCGTCCAGAGGGGTTGCAAGGCAGTTCTGTAGATGCAATTCAGAAATTAACGTGGACGCATAATGGTAAGATTGTCAAAGTACAGAATAACACTGCTTTCTATGCTGTATTGGGCAGTATCCAAATAGGTTCTGAAAATATCAAAGTCGATGTTGTTAAGAATAATACTGTAATTCCACCCTATGGTTACCAGACATATGAAATGAAAAATAATGTTTCTCCTCAAACAATGGTTGCATGGGATGGTATAACGGAGTTCGGAGGAACAACTGAGAAATTTAAGAAAACTGTCGAGTAATTATAAAACATGCGGCCAAATTTTTTTAAATGGTCATTAATCTCATTTGTATTAGGTACTTTTGGTCAAACTACGTCTGCAAAGGAGTATTTTGACCCAAGTCTATTGCAAGCGGTAAATGGTGAAATCCCCATTGCAGATACGACCGAAATGAGTAAAGGTTTTCAACCTGCTGGTGTTTATCGTGTAACGATTAACATTAATCAGAAAAAAACATACATTAAAGATATTCGTTTTGAATTGAATAAGCAAAAAGAATTATATCCATGCTTAACTTATTCTGATTACAAAAAATTTGGCATCAATATTGATAAGATATTAGCTAATGCTAAGGACAATGCATTGACAAAAAAGTGCGTTGCTATTAACGATCAAGTACAGGATGCTGTTGCGGAATTAGATTTCTCAAAACTAGAGCTAAATATATCAATTCCTCAAATAGACTTAATAGATGAGACTGTTAATGGAGTGCCGCAAGAGGAATGGGATGATGGTATTCCTGCACTCCTCATGCAATATCAGG
>NZ_JADCLB010000058.1:0-6137 GCF_014982245.1 Enterobacter cloacae complex sp. P6RS | reverse complement strand
ATATTAAATTATATGGCAGAGATATACCTCCACCACCTGATGATGGTATATATATCATCATCAGGAAGAACAATAAAATAACATAACACTTCATTTTTTTTCTCTAATGACAATATATTTCAATAAATAATCAATTTAAATTAATAGGGCATCATAACCAAAACGCTAGAACCTGAGTGAACACCTTCAGTGTTAACTCCAGTGAGCATATCCTTGACTGTCAAGGTGGAGTCACCTGCAGGTAGATCTATTTTGGTTTTTAGCGGCAAATCATTAACTGTTATTTCAGCCTTACCAGAAGGTTCTAGATAAACATAAGGTTGATCCGAAATTAAATTAAGAGTAATAGCAGTTGGCGTTGTACACTTAACACCCAACATTGCTTTTTCGCTAGCCCCTTCTGTATTTTTTAACGCTATTGTCCCGTGATCAAATTCAAGTTGCGGTGTAGTAATTTTACACCAGTCCTGTGCAGGGGGGACGACAAGACACCCCCCGGGAACATGTGCGTAGCTCCAATCGGATTTAGCAGGTTGACTCGTGTAAAAATAACCTACACACTCATCATTATTATACAAGGAATCAGATGCCTGATGAACGATATAGGGAACATCTTTTCCACTGCTGTTGTAAAGCTCCATCGCGGCTTCGCTAATTGTTTTCGTACCATTACTCGTAGGACCATAAACTTCAAACGACCCTATTACTGGCGGGGCATCGTGTTTATCATAGTGTTTATGCGATAAGATAACTCTATTGCCATTTGGAAGTATGGCATCAACAGACGGGCCAATTTCAATGGGTTGTGTTGTAATATAATAATCCCATTCGTAAAAATAACCTACCTTGCCCATACTTACGGTTTTGACACTCGTAATTACTGGATATTTCCCAGCTAAAGCTGGAACACAAAAAAACAAGAGTAATACTATGAATTTTTTCATCGAGTAGACCTCATTGATAACTAAGAACAAACGTCGCTACAGATCTAAACTCTCCCACCTGTAAACTATTGTTCAGTAAACCTGATGGTTTCGCCTCTATAAATGTCTTAAAATAAAGAGTATTATTCCCACTACTCAACATTGAGTAAGGACTTGCTTTATTAACTGCTAATGGTGTTCCGTCAGATAACGTCAGGCCAATAGCTACTCCTTTCGCCGTACTGGTTGGGTCCAACGCCAGAAAATCCGTTAACTCACTGTCCGCAGTTCCCTGAAACGTGACGCTTACAGTATTATATAGCGAAGGGTCACAATCAGTTAAGTGAATGGCAAAAGGCTTGCTGAGCGTACGATGATATTCATAGAGATAACTTTCAATTACTGTACCAAAATCCAGAAGGATATTAGCGTCGCTATCAAGAATTTTACACGGTTCCGCTACCAGGGCGCCATGAAAATGTACGTTGTCCATTCCATCGCTTGCCGCATATCCACGTTGAATCATGCAACTCAGAAAAACGTATAAGACCCATGCAAGATTTTTCATATAAACCTACATATAATCCACTCGGAGTGTCATAGTGGCATCGAAGGCCCCCTCGTCCAGCGTGATGCCAGGATCCTGAACAGGTACTGCTTCAATTTCCGGAGGTGAGTTTGGATCCTTAACAGCGATTCGGGTGCCAAAAGTGGCAGGTTGACTGGCTACGAAAATTCGTACCCCAAGTCCATTTTTAGTCGTTTGCACTGCCGAAGAATCAAATATTGTTGGCTGAGTACTATCAACAACCACAGCCAGTTCATTTGGCATGTAGTGTGTATCACACACAATACGGTAGTTAACGTTCTGACGATAATTAACACCGTCAATCTTGTTTATTCCAAGATCCTCACCAAAAGCGACATCGATTTCTTGTCCATTTTGGATGGTACAAGGCGGCGTCACCAACGTCCCGTGGAAAAACATATTATCTTCTGCATGGGCGGAACATATGATCTGGAACACTAATAAAAAACCCGTAACAGATATTTTCATAGGTAATTCACCGACATAGTTGCTGAAGCAGAAAACTCGCCTGTTGGTAAACGCGATCCTGGACGCTGCATCAGAGTGGCTTTCAGGCTTGGCGGCTCACCCGTGTTACTTATCGGCATTGTTGAATTCAGTGGGTACGTTACATCGCCGTCCGTCGTAATTTTAATTGCCAAATCTGGTATAGAACTTTGCAGATAATCAGTGTTGAAACCAGAACCCGTACCACTGATTTTCATTCCAAGTGTCTTACCCGGATCGGCATCACTGCAATCAAGGGTATAATAAATGAAGCGCTGCGCCAGACCGATCGCAACATCCGTCGTCGCGATATCATTTCCGAAATCAACATCGATTGTTTGGTTGTTGTTGATAATACAAGGTTCGACAACAGCCGTTACGGTTACCGTAATTACTGCAGTGTTATCTTCCGCATGCGCGCCCACCGCTATTAGCATTGCCAGGGTGGCCAAGAAGATATGCGATCTATTTATCATCTTTATGATTTTCATCTACTTGCCACCCTCAGAAATAATCGAGATTGAGGGTGGCCAAGGAATGGTATGTTTTTGATGATTCACCAGAGCTTCTACTCTCCTGCGTCAAGGAAAAATTCACCACCTGGTTACCTGACGTAAGCGGAATAATTGCGCCCCTTCCGGAGAGATTGAGCATTCTTCCGAAATTGTCTCGCATTTTGATCCCCACCTCTTCGTCACCCTGTACGGCTATAAGACTGGAATCGAGCAAACGGGTGGGCGCAGTTAGCCTCGCCTGATAGATCGCGCGTTCCTTTCCTGCGTGATAGTCTCCGCGATTGCGTTGAGGAAGCATGTCTTCAGGCACGTCCTGTAAGTAAAGAGCCATAGGTACAGTTCTGGCTGAGACTGGCGCAGAGCCAAAGCTGACCTCCTGCCATGGGGATTCCATCTTGAGTGAAAAACCACTTACCTCAAGTGAACCATGGACAAAAAGCGCACCAATTTCACCTTGACTTTTTGCATGAACGCAACTTGTAATAAAACAAAGGGCTGCTGCAATCGCGAAACGTTTCATCACGTCGACCTCACCAAACGCACACCTTACTCTTTCAACAGCTTCGCATTACATGCAGCGCCGCCGCAGCTAAATTGAATCTGTGGGCGTCCGCCGTAATCATTAACATACGTAAGTACTGGTGAATTGCCCAGCGCGCCGGCTGAAACCTGCAGTTCCGCTTGTGCCATCGGATTAACCATCACAGGGGTTAGCTGTACAGGTACACCTTTTGCCGTAGCTCTCCCTTCTACAATAGTTAAATAATAGGGTGAGGCATTTTTAATGACATATTTATCGCCATTACGCTGCAACGTTACTTTTTCAACCCAATCGCCTTTTGCGGCCTGGGTTTTATCCAGGGCAATTGCCTGAGGGCGATAAAACATTTTGATACGTGTTTGTAAGGCTATTTGTAATGTGTTTGGCGTCTTACTCCGCGGCGGGATCTCACGCAGGTTAAAATAGAAAAGCGTCTCGCGATCCTGTGGTAATTGATGCGCAGCGGGTGATGTCTGAATTTTAACCTGACTTTTAGCGCCCGGTTCAATTCGCTGAACTGGCGGCAAGACGTTAAATGGGGAAGTGATTTTTTTCCCGTTTGCGTCTTCAATCCAGCTTTGGGCTAGATAGGGCAGATTTTTATTCTCATTACTGATGGTCAGGCTAATTGAATCGACTCCTCCGTTAGCGATAACACGCGTCCTGTCGAGAGCAATCGCCGCATTTGCCTCACCGGTAAACGTTAAGATCGCCAAGGCAACGGCCGCATATGAGAAGGTTTTGTTAATATTCATACAGTGCATTTAATCTACTCAGTTAAAGTTAATCTGTACCGGTCAGGCTAGTGATGACACGGCATTAACAGACTTCCGTTCTGATCTAATCCTGTAATTCTTTCAGGAATGGTGATGACACATTGCTTTTCACCATCCCAACTCACATCCATTTTGGCGCCCGGGCGCAAGCCACTCAGATAGGCTTGACCATCATCATTAACGATCCCGATTTCTTGATCTTCAGCGTTACGAACGCTCGCGCCAAACGGTGGATAGGTTCCGTCAGCAAGGCGGATTATCGCCATTGCTTTCAATCCAGATATCACTTTGAATTTACGGAACCCAATTGCCCCTTGTGTTAGCGTCGCTTGTTCGACGGAGCTACTGGCTTCAGCATCTTTAGGCAAATTGTTAATATCAATACTTAGGTTATTCTTAACGTAATCACTAACTTCCGTTACGACAGCTTTACCAAAGCGGTTTGTTTTCGTAGTAGAACCAAATCCTTCAACCGGGACATCCGCAGCATCTCCAGTATCAACCATGACGCGTGTTCCTCCCATACCGTTTATACGGTGTAAAGCCGCGCCTTTTGTCGTCGCTGTGATTCCACCACGCAGAGAAACGCCTAAAGAGCTGTACTGATCTTGTTGATAATCTGCGTTGCCAATCACTTCTCCATCGCTGGCCAAATGATCATAATAGCCGCTAAAACTTGCTTCCTGATTGTTTGCACCTGCGGCAACCTGATAGTTATCCCCATTGTCCAGATGGTCGAAGTAGCTGAGACGGTTAGAGTGAGAACCTTCACTTGATGTCATATTATAGCTAACCGTTCCGGAATCACCCCAGGGCACAGACATTGAGATATAGCCACCTTTATCCGAACCGCCTACAAAGTCATTGCGATAGGCAGTCAAAGATAAATTGATATGCTTCCAGCGACCAAAGTCGAAATAACGCGAAATAGTGGCGCTATATCGGTTTTCTTCTGGGCTATTCCAGTAAGTCTGATGAGAATAGTTCAGATACGCACTTAACCCCAGGCGACTTAGCTGCTGGCTAAAGGTGATGGTATACATCTCTTTACTTTGCTGGAAATCATCATCCGAAGACACATAGTTCAGATAATCATTGAAACTCATATAGTTCTTTTCAGAGAACCGATATCCTGCGAAGGTCACCTGACTACCCGTATCATCAAAACGTTTAGAATAACTCAGACGATAGGATTGCCCTTCACGCGCCTCCTCATCCAGTTCAGCATGAGATCGCGTCACGTCCAGCGCCAGAGCACCAAATACCATTAAATCTCGACCAATACCAATCGCTGCAGAACGGTATCCTTTGCTGGCAACGGCACCGCCATACAGGGACCAACCATTATTAATCCCCCAGGACATTTCACCCGATGCAAAGTTATCCCCTTCCGAGTTATGCTCCTCGCCTAAAGGTTTCCCGGCAAATAATTTATAGCGAACTGCTCCAGGACGAGTAAGGTAAGGAACGCTTGCAGTGTTAACTTTATACTGCTGCACTGAGCCGTCCTGTTCCTCAACCCGTACATCCAGTGTGCCGGAAACCGCACTGTTCAAATCCTGAATAGCGAATGGGCCTGCGGCTACCTGAGATTGATAAATAATACGTCCTTGCTGCGAAATAATGACTTTCGCATTCGTTTTTGCTATCCCAGTAACTTCTGGGGCATAGCCTCGAAGGTTAGGCGGAAGCATTTGGTCATCCGTAATTAAACTAACACCACTAAAGCGGAAACTATCAAAAAGATCGGAATTCAAATAATCTTCACCCAGCGTCAGCTTTGCACCAAGGGATGGAAGAGCACGATAAAGGTACACTCTGTCCCATACCCATGCTTTCTGATTTGAGTCGAGGCCATCAGCATTATTTTCATAGTTAGATTGCCAGTCACCACGTAAGCGCCATGGGCCAAGGTTGGCTCCCAGGGTTCCGTTTCCGGTTATGGACTTGTCAGTACCGCTTTCTTCCTCGTTTTTGCGTGCCGTAACATCAAAGTTATAATCCGCAATGAGTCCTGGGACGCCTTCATCCCACATGCTGCTTGGCACCCAATCTTCTGATGTATATTCAAGATACGCCTGGGGAATACTGAACCTCAGTACTCCCTCACCTAGATCTGGACGAAGAACGACACCTTTGAGCGATAAGATATCGACACAATTATTTTGATGCCAAAGAGGAAAATCTTTCTGATATTTTTCTTTAAAACCAAATTTTTTAACCAGCTCTGGGGTGATACAAGCCATTGTTTCTTTTTCATTTTTATCTGACACATAGACAGAAACTGGCTGTTCTTCAAGTTCATTC
>NZ_JADCLB010000057.1:0-410 GCF_014982245.1 Enterobacter cloacae complex sp. P6RS | reverse complement strand
CCCCCCCCCCCCCCCCCCCCCCCCCCCCCCCCCCCCCCCCCCCCCCCCCCCCCCCCCCCCCCCCCCCCCCCCCCCCCCCCCCCCCCCCCCCCCCCCCCCCCCCCCCCCCCCCCCCCCCCCCCCCCCCCCCCCCCCCCCCCCCCCCCCCCCCCCCCCCCCCCCCCCGCCGCCGCGCCCCCCGCGCGCGCCCCCGCCCGCCCGCCCCCCCCCCCGCGCCGGCCCCCCCCCCCCCCGCCCGCCGCCCCGCCCCCCCCCCCCCCCCCCGCCGCCCCGCCGCCCCCCGCCGGCCCCCACCCCCCCCCCCCCGCCCCCCCGACCCCCCCCCACCCCCCCCGCCCCCCCCCCCCCCCCCCCCCCCCCCCCCCCCCCCCCCCCCCCCCCCCCCCCCCCCCCCCCCCCCCCCCCCCCCC
>NZ_JADCLB010000056.1:0-2989 GCF_014982245.1 Enterobacter cloacae complex sp. P6RS | reverse complement strand
CTCCTCATGCAATATCAGGCTTCGGGGCAGCAACAAATAAAAAAAACTGACAGTGCTGAAAATACTGCTTATATTAATCTTACAAACGGTATTAATATCGGTGCATGGCGTTACAGGAATAATTCATCGATTAGTAATAATGGTGGTTGGGAGAATGCTACCAGCTATCTCGAAAGAGCCATTCCTGCTGTTAAAGGTGAATTGACAGTTGGCGATGCTAGTACTTCCGGTGATGTATTTGATAGTGTGTTACTTAGGGGGGTTCAGCTGAATTCAGATACAGATATGTTACCTGAACAAATGAACGGTTTCGCACCTGTCGTTCGAGGTATTGCTAAGAGTAATGCTACAGTGACGGTTCGCGATAATGGCTATGTTATTTATCAGCGACAAGTTCCTCCAGGTCCATTTGCGATTAGTGATTTATCTTCTGTGTCGAGCGGCGGTAAATTAGATGTCACCGTAAAAGAAGCTGATGGAAGTGAAACACATAATATTATTTCATATTCAAGTGTTCCGCAATTGGTCCGTCCGGGGCAATTTAAATATGATATCGCGTTAGGTAAGTATAACGTGAGCGAATTTAAGAACTCCCGTGACCCAGATTTGATACAAGTTGCTCTTGCCTGGGGTCTTCCATGGGACCTAACGATTTATGGTGGTGATCAGCATAATGTCTCTTTTAACGCCTATAGCGGTGGTGTTGGGCTTGATCTCCATCGTGCCGGTGGAGTGGCATTAGATATAACGCACAGTGAAAGTTCTGCAGACAAATGGGGAAGATCCAGTAGAGGCAATATGGCTAGATTAACCTACCGTAATGACCTGGCGTCTCTTGGCAGCCAGGTTGAACTTGATAGTAGATTTTATTCTGGTAATTATAAATCCTTTAGCGATTATTTGTCTGAAGATGGGACTGACTTCATTAATGATAAGAAACGGGAAGTTAATTTTACTTTAGATCAATCTATTTCAGATGATTATAGTCTTTTTTTCAGTTTAAATCGTTCTGAAGACATCCATAATGGAATTTCCCGCTCATGGCAAGTAGGGGTGAATGGCTCTATAGATTCGACGAGCTATACGCTAACATACAACATGAACCGGGAACAATCACAGGATGAATGGGACAAACAAATATCCCTAACATTTACAGTTCCTTTAGAAAAGCTTCTTCCTTCGACGCACCCTGTATTAACAAACACTATAACCAGCGGTTTAAATGGTGATCTCAGTAATAATTTATCGGTTAATGGTCAGGTGGGCGATAATTCGGATTTCAGATGGAATTCCCTCGTTACGTATGCTGCACAATCTGATGCCGCTGATACGTACTCTACGTCTTTAGGTCTTGATTATTTGGGGAATTATGGTGAGGCTAGCGTAAATTATAATAATGATCAAAATCAATATGTTTCATGGAATGCATCCGGGAGTATCATCGCTCATAAGGGAGGGATGACCGCTGGGCAATATACCAGTAATTCCATGGCTCTCATTGATTTAAGGGGGCAACAAGACGTACCACTGGATGTTGGCCACAATTTGGAAACCGATCGTTGGGGATATGCTTTAATGCCTGATGTAACTCCTTATCGGAGGAATAAAATCAGCATCGATATTCATAAAGCCAGCAATGAACTCGATTTTAAAAGCACTACCGTGGATGTGATCCCTACAAAGGATGCGGTTGTGCTTGCACAATTTCAGCCAATAACGGGACGTAAAGTCGTTGCTACTCTTAAAAATAGCAATGGATATATACCGTTTGGGGCTAGAGTTCATGTGTCAGGGAACGACCAAACTTTTTACGTTGGTGAGCAGGGGCAGGTTTATATCACTGCAACACCGGAGCAAGGTATTCTAACGGCTAAATGGGGTGGCGATAAGACTTGTAAGATTAATTTTAAGTTGCCTGACAAAAATAGTATTCATTTGGCAGTAACGTTGATGGATCTGCTTTGCCAATAATGAGGTCAAAATGATTAATTGCATGAATAAAGTATTTGTTTGCCTAATTTTATTATTAGTGACTATTAATGCAAGTGCATCTTGTACTTCAGTTTACTCAAAGTTTGTAGCCAATCTTTCCGAAAATATAAATTTGCCACAAGACCTTGGGCATCTGGCGACTGGCGCTACCTTATTCAATAAGGAAATATCGCTTTCTTCTCTTTCAGGTGAACATTTGATAAGCGATGATAAATGTTTCCCTGCATTGCATAATATTCTGGCAGGTAGGTTGACTACGACTCAAACTAGTAATCATGTTTTTTCAACGCGCGTCGATGGCATTGGGATTCGTCTCACTTTAATTTTTGATAAAGCAGGTGTGGGACATCGTGAATGGACAATTCCTTTCAATGTTGACTTGACGAGCATTTCCAATAAAAAAATAACCACAAATGATTTCAAAGTTAGAATTGAGTTGTTGAAATATAGGGATGTTAAACTTGAGAATAATAAAGCTTTGTTTTTCCCAAATATGATTTCCACACCTGATGGAAGTATATTAGTGAGCCTTATGTTAAAGATATTCGCTGCTCATTCGCATTGCCAGGTGAACATTGCTTCTCCACAAATTACGCTACCAACTGTAGGGACAGACGATTTTATTTCAGGTAATGCATCAAGGAGTTTTCCAGTTAATTTAAATCTAAGTTGTGAAAATGTCCATCGTGCATCTTTGACAATAGAGGGCGAGTTATT
Source organism: Enterobacter cloacae complex sp. P6RS (assembly GCF_014982245.1). Lineage (NCBI taxonomy): Bacteria > Pseudomonadati > Pseudomonadota > Gammaproteobacteria > Enterobacterales > Enterobacteriaceae > Enterobacter > Enterobacter cloacae complex sp. P6RS. Next base: position 280 of record NZ_JADCLB010000056.1, on the reverse strand, counting down.
CGAAGGTTCTGATTCGATTTTTCTTAATGTTGAAAAAGAACATTCAGCTACAGGGATTGGAATTGAGTTGTTGTATGAAAGTAAAGTGCTCAAAGTAATGCATCCAGTAGACATCCCCCTGAGTACCGTTGAGGATAATATGAATCTTCCGCTATCAATTAGATATGCAAAGGCTCGTGAGAAAGTGGAGGGTGGGAAAGTTAAGTCAAGGGTTACGCTGCATTTTAACTACCTCTGAATCTTTTTTTGGACTAATTTGAAGTTGTTTTTAGTTTAATGA
>NZ_JADCLB010000055.1:0-2810 GCF_014982245.1 Enterobacter cloacae complex sp. P6RS | reverse complement strand
TTCCGGGAGAAGGCAAATTCATGGTTGAGCCGCCACAATGATGCAAACTTAATCGCGAGCATGATCCAGGTTGATAAATTCATGGATGAACCGGACGTGTCATATTGGCAGCACAGGGGGTGTGAAAGCTATCCGGGCGATCCGCGCTTTCTTTGCGATTACTGGTTTTCCAGAGGTGGTTCTAATGAGAGGTGAAACAATGCATCAACAACCTTCAGTCCTGAAACTTGACGATATGGTGCGGGGATGGTTTGTCGGTAATTTTTCTCCGGCAGCATTACGTACTGCTGATGTTGAGGTTGCGGTACAGCGGTTTACCAAAGGCACAATCGAGAGCAATCATTATCACCGGCAGGCAACAGAGGTGACATTACTATTATCCGGACGCGCGCGCATGGCTGGGCTGGAACTACATGCAGGCGATATTATTACCTTATTACCGGGTAATCTCTCATCATTTGAAGCGCTTGAAGATTGTGTAACCGTTGTTGTTAAACACCCTGGCGTACTCAATGACAAATTTGTGGTGAATAAATGTTAAATATTGTTATTCCGATGGCGGGGCGAGGAAGTCGTTTTGCCAGCGCAGGCTTCAAAGATCCAAAACCCTTTATTCGTATCTCAGGTTTACCTATGATCGAAGTGGTGATAAACAACCTGCGTCCAGAATGCGAACACCGTTTTATCTTTGTTTGCCAGCAGGAACATTTATCCCGCTATAGTTTTACCGAACGCCTGGAAAGCCTTGCTCCCGGATGCTGCGTTATCGGGTTGGATACCTATAGCGAAGGTGCCCTTTGTACCGTATTGGCCGCTTCAGAATGGATTGATAACGACCAGCCTTTACTTATTGCTAATTCTGACCAATGGGTAGATACGGATATAAATATTTTTATCGAACGAATGAGAAAAGAAAATCTCGATGGCTTGATTATGACGATGAAGGCTGACGATCCCAAGTGGTCCTATGCCGGAATGACCGACGATGGTTGGGTGAGTCGCGTCGTTGAAAAGCAAGTTATTTCTGATGAGGCCACGGTAGGAATTTACGCTTTCGCCCGAGGAAAGGAATTTTGCCGCCTTGCAAGAGATATGGTTGAACAAAATGAACGTAGTCAGGGAGAGTTCTATGTCGCTCCGATTTATACCCGTCTGGTCAGCGCGGGGCTGACCAGAGTCGCAACATTTAATATTGGCAGAGATGGGCAGGGTATGCACGGTCTCGGAACGCCGGAAGATCTGGTGCGTTTTCTGCATAATCCAGTTTGCGAGCGAGCCCTGGCTCTATGAATATTATTTCCTGTAAGCATAAGCGGGCGCTCAAGCTTCCTGCATGCGAGGAGTACCTGGATGCATCAATCCTTGATGTCGCCAGAAGTGAAGAAACAATCGTCATAACGTTTGCGAAATGGCGCAGCAAAGCGCGCACGCTTACAGCGATAGATCGATTACACGTCACCTTTCCAGGGGACGTTGTCTGCTCATACTGGGATCGCACTCCGCTGGCTGCACATTTACTATGGGATGCTGCGCATGCGATGAAGCCTGGAGCCAGAGTCTATTTACATGTTTCTGATTATATCGCTACATTGCTTAGTCGTGACTATTACAGAGAGAGCTTTTGTGAGGAGCAGTCAACGGCTAATGGGCTGCGAGTCTTTCGCAAGATAAAGGCGTTGAGTATTGAAAAAGATCGTGGCCTTGAGGGCTGGAGTTTTTGTATTCCAACCGGAGGGAATAGTGCAGCACAACTCAACTGCTGCGTGGAACGCATCCTTTCGTTAGGTATACCTCAGTCAGAGATTATCTTATGTGGTGAGCCTGGTGACGATTTTCGCTTCTGGAATGAAGTGCGAATTGTAGGGAAAGACATCACTGGAATGCCTGTTCCGATTTCGCGTAAAAAGAATATATTGGCACAGAACGCAAATTATTCGAACCTCTGCATTCTGCATGATCGAGTATTGCTTCCACATGAGTTCATGCAGGCGATGACAAGATTTGGCGATGATTTTCCTTTTATCGCATTTCAGTCGTTCTGGTTTGCAGATTACTGGCGAGCCTCGCCACGTCGATATTCCGATTTTTGTGTGGGGCAATTTATTCCTTCAGTTTTGTATGGAGAAACTCGTCTTCAACGTCAACATCTTCCTGAATTTGAGCGTATGCGTCATGTCGCTCAGCACCCCGAGAGGGCTGCTTTTGGCAGCGAATATCTCACAGGAAGTCTTTATATCTGCAAACGTAGTCTTTGGAGAGCTGTACCCCAAAACGAATTACTTAACTGGGGCGAGTATGAAGATGTTGAACAGGGGATCCATGCCTCCGTTTCAGGAATTCCATCGCGCATAAATCCATATGCTTTCACAGAGACCTTGTCATATCGTTCTATTTTTCATTGTTACGGTACAACGAGAGGGCTTAATAAGCAGGGGAAAGTTGTAAATGAAAGAGCGCCAATGGAGTTGTGGGGTTTTACCGCATATCCTGCGCTAAACATTACACAGGAAAATGGGATTGCAAATTTATCAACTTTCGCACTGCGCTACCTGGGGAACGATGAAAACGTTCGGATGATGACCACGGAGAAAATGAGTGGACTAAGGCGCTACAGACTCATTGTCTGGCTGTTATGGCGGGCACATGGTGACTTTAAGACATTAATATCCGACTGGTACACACTCGTATTATGTGAACCTGAAGTTAAAGCGGAGTCAGAGGCATTATCTGCGATGTTAAACAGTGTTTGTCAAAACAGTTATAAAAAATTTTTTATGCTAAATCATATTTCATTGACGAGGCAGCTTTTT
>NZ_JADCLB010000054.1:0-2022 GCF_014982245.1 Enterobacter cloacae complex sp. P6RS | reverse complement strand
GATGTGCGTGCGGCTACTCATAGTTCATTGTAAACATCATTGTCGCAACAGCTGGACCCGGTTGGATCTCATTCATTGGACGCGTTGATTCATAGCTTGCTTGAAATGAAAGTGTATCGGATGATGATGTAACGCTTCTGAAAGGAGTATAATCATTTATGTTATAGGCGTTTCCTGAGGCGTTCATCAGACGCACTCCTATACCACGATCTTTATCGTTGATATCATCAAGAGCTAAGAGCTGACCATTATTCGGATCTGCCTGTCCAGCAAAATAGACCTGTAGTCGACTATTTCCAGGGCAGCGTAGTGATATGTTGAATGGGACTGCAGGACTTCGGGAGCCTACTGTAGTAAACGACTCTTTTTTCCAGTCTCCCAGATTAATAATTTGGTATTGCGACGTAGTATTTATCTCACAGTTTAAAAAAAAGACCGAAGACGTAAAATTTAGTTGAACATCTTGTGCTAAAAGGGCATGAGGCAGTATTAATAGTTGTAATGCTAAAATTCTGGAAAACATTGGGTAACATCCTATTGATAAGAAAATGTGACTGTAGCTGTAGCTTGTACCGGCCCACCGGTAACGTAATTTAAAACCTGGACTAACCGCGCTGACCAATTGAATGTATGGCTTCCGGACACCGTTCCGACGATCAATGGCGAATTCAGTGCCATAACGTTACTATTCTCATCGAGTAGTTGTAATGCAAGCCCTTCAGAACCATCACTGACAGGAAGAATTTTTATTGCGCTATTAGGTGGCGTTGCATTAGGGTCAGCTGTGGCTGAAATTGTCGCACTCACTTGCACTGAACCAGAGCACTGGATACCTATACTAAATGGTGTTGCAGTGGACGTTTTCCCCGGGGCACCAAATTCATTATGGTTATGGCTTCCCATATTAATGTTCATTGTTGAAGGTGTAGTGATATCACATGAAGTCACAAGCAGTCCTATATCTCCGGTATAACCTGCCGAGCCTGAACCATCAGGATGTATCTCAACAAAGGGGGTGCCACTACCGAAAAGTATATTTCCAGAGAACTCACTGGGTGTGTTACCCGTTTTAACAAAGGTAATAGTTATTGAATGAAAACTAAAGTCTCCCGCTGGCATTGCGTATTCGTTGCTACTGCCAGCATAACCATAGCCATCAACATATATTTTTATACCGATTGCAGGTACAGCGGTATTAAAAACATTGCTGAAAGAGGTTGCCTCAGAAAATGAAGGCCCCATGTCGAAACGTATTGTACTGTTAGCTGATGAATCACAATTTCCTATTATACCAAGTGAGCTGAAATCAGCGGTTATTGTTATGATTTCATGCCCTATAGATATAGCGGGAGAAATCTGAACAGGAGCGTGTGGAGGAAGTAAAGCATTTATAGGATTAGTAATTGTGCATGTGGCAAGAATTTTAAAAGAGGATATTAGTAAAATTAGCCCCATTATAAATTTGGAAGTAAAAGCCATTTTTAATCTCATTTACATTCTCCATTTAGCAATATAATTCCGCTTTCATCTTCGGTGCCATCCGGGATTTCATAGTTAGCACTGCAGACCTTGGATCCATTATCCCAAATGGCTCTCACTTGACCATTTTTTGTCAATCCGCTTAGAAACACCTCTCCATCATCTCCAACAATTGCCTCGTAATCATCAATCCCAGTTACTTTAACTGTTGCTCCAAACGGGACATTTTTATTTTCATAATGAAGGGTCATTAACGCTCTGCGTCCATGGTTTGTCTTATATTTGGCAAGTACTACTGCGCCGGCTGTAGGAACTACATTCTGGGCATATTCCGTTAGCTCTACATTAGGTGAGAGTGCATCTGGATTAAGGATAATGCTCGCTTTTCTATAAGGACTGAGATAAGGAATAATGGCATAGCCGCGGGAATCTGTTCGCACGCCTGTTTTGTTTTGTATACTTATATCACTAGCACCATCTGCCTTGACCAGCGCAATTGCGCTCATATCCCCGTATACTGGTTGTCCTAATGTTATGCCGTAC
>NZ_JADCLB010000053.1:976-2598 GCF_014982245.1 Enterobacter cloacae complex sp. P6RS | reverse complement strand
TAATGTTAAACCCTCTTACAGGATCAGTGTTATGGTTTCGCTTTGCTCTGCTGGGTGGTGTCCAACCAGACGTGATGCAGCTTGTTGCAAGTGCTTGTTGCACATTAGTTCTCATGGTCATGGGTTATTACTGTTTTGTACGCTATGAGATGGGGATAACAGATAAAGAATGATCATATTTCAAAATGTATCTAAATGCTATCCTCGAGAATTTTTGGCAGGTAACACATTAAGAGCAGCTCTTTCTTTTCGTAATAAACAACATGCTTATTCGAAAGAAAGTGTAACATCGCTCCATGATATTAATATCAGAATCAATCAGGGAGAGGCTGTAGGTATTTTGGGACGTAATGGCGCAGGCAAGTCGACGTTACTAAAGCTTTTGACACGCGTAAGCAGACCCAGCAAAGGGCGTATTTACGTTGATGGAAAGATTTCATCTTTGCTGGAAGTTGGAGCTGGTTTCCATCATGATCTTAACGGGCGTGAAAACATATACTTAGCAGGAACCATATTAGGCATGTCCAGAAAAGATATTCGTAAAAGATACGATGAAATTGTACATTTTTCAGGTGTAGAACATGTTCTTGAACAGCCTGTCCGATCGTATTCTTCTGGCATGTTCTTGCGCTTAGCTTTTTCAGTTGGTATCCACTTGCCGAGTGATATATTAGTTATTGATGAAGCGTTTGCTGTTGGTGACAGAGATTTCCAAGTGCAGTGTTTCGAGAAAATTACATCGTTCAATCAGTCTGGAGGTTCATTGATACTAGTGAGCCATGACGAAAGTCAGTTAAGAAAAGTCTGTCAGAGAGGATTGCTCCTGGAGTATGGCCGTCTGAAATATGACGGTGAAATAAACGCAGCGATCGACTGTTATTTATCTTAGTAGGTAATATTATGCATTTTTTAGCTCATCGTGGCCTATGGAAAATAGGCAGCGATAAGAACGCTCCTTACGCAATTTTACGTGCATTAAAAAATGGTTGGGGTATAGAAACAGATGTCCGAGACTATTGTGGCAAACTGGTTATAAGTCATGACATTCCTTTACAGACAGGATTTACTCTTGAAGCGCTTTTTGCTGAGTATAAAGCAATGGATGCTTCTTCGATACTTGCTCTAAATATCAAATCAGATGGTCTGGCTCTGCATGTTAAGGAAATGCTAATAAAATATGGCATATCAAATTATTTCTGCTTTGATATGTCGGTTCCGGATACCATCGCTTATATGCGGGCAGGTTTAAAGGTAGCGAGTCGCATTAGTGAATATGAACCTGAAGGGCTTTTGACAGAGCTTACTAACACAATTTGGTTGGACGGGTTTAACTCATCTGGTCTTAATATTGAATCATTACTACGCTGGCTTGATGATGAAAAGTCGGTATGTGTTGTTTCACCAGAATTACATGGACGCGATCCCACACCCTTATGGTCTGAATTGAAATGTATTCCCCGAAGGTCATTGTTACTCTCGAATATTATGTTATGTACCGATCTACCGGAGCAGGCGCAGGAGTTTTTCCGTTGAAAAGAATATCAGGTATTATTTTTGACATGGATGGAGTATTGATTGATGCCCGGGAATGGCATTATCTAGCATTAAATGACGCTCTGAGG
>NZ_JADCLB010000053.1:0-921 GCF_014982245.1 Enterobacter cloacae complex sp. P6RS | reverse complement strand
ACTCGTGAGAAGTTGCATCGATTATCTCAACGCTTCGGGCTCCCAATCTCTCTGCACCATTTCATTAACGAAATGAAACATATCTACACCATGCGGATAATTTATCAGCGTTGTTGGCCTGTTTTTCAGCATCAATATGCACTAGCAGAACTGCGTCGTGATGGATACAGCCTGGGTGTAGCATCTAACTCATTTCGCAGTAGTATTGAAGCAATGCTTAGTCGCGCAAAATTAATACAATATTTAGATATTATTCTGTCCAATGAAGATGTGGTCAACGGCAAACCAAATCCTGAGATTTATCTAAAATCTTTTGAGCGGTTGGGTCTTAAAGCTAGTGAATGCATTGTAGTCGAAGATAATCCTCACGGAATTGCTGCTGCAAAGGCAGCGGGTGCTCATGTGTTAAGCGTACGTGACCCTTCTGAGGTTACTTACGAAGCTATAAAGAGTTTTATTACACAGTGTAACATGGAGCCTGCAAAATGCTTGGAATGATCTATTTAAATGAAAACATTGTCTCGGTGGATAAAGCCACAAGTCTAAAATTAAAAAAAAGGCAACAAGATGGTGCTTTAGCTCCGATTACACTGATCTCGCAAAAAAATATGCCTTTACTCTGCAAAGCTTTAATACTGGCTACAGAGTTACCCGAACGGATGCCAGTTTATCTGACGACATCGAATGTATTTAGATTACCTGAGTTATCGAAGTTTGCGCAAGCATGGTTTTATACTCAAAACGATGGGTGGATTTATTTTCCTTCAATACGCTTATTTCGTCAGTGCGCAATGGATGCTATTCGCGATCACGATCCTCATGCGGGAGATATCACCTTGCAGAACTGTTGGCAGCAAGCTGTGTTACAGGGTATTACACTGAATTAATCTCAATTGAATTTAAATATTTGGGTTAATATTA
>NZ_JADCLB010000052.1:0-301 GCF_014982245.1 Enterobacter cloacae complex sp. P6RS | reverse complement strand
CCCCTGGAGAATCCCATGTAGGAATAGCAATATAACGTTCAGAAGGATGAATAAATTTTTTGGTGTAAATCCGGTAAAACTGACTGACAGGCTCAGAGTGAATACCCCGTTGTGTATCGGTGAACCAGAGTTCACCTTCACAGTCCCAGCCCTTCAACTCCAGATAACGATGGCCATCGAACCGGTACACTACCTGCGTCGGTGGTTCTGAAGCCTGGCAACCGGCCACCAGCAGCGCGGTCAGCACTGAATAAAGTCCTTTCATCTTTTAACGCCCCGCATCCATATCACAGCGCATATG
>NZ_JADCLB010000051.1:0-633 GCF_014982245.1 Enterobacter cloacae complex sp. P6RS | reverse complement strand
TATGCCGGTTTACACCGGCACGCCGCTGTGGAAGCGAAACTCGTTGTCCGGTGTCGAGATAAGTGTGGCTTCAATTTCGCCAAAATGCTGTATGCGGGGTGAGATATCGTCGTCGCTTACCTGCTGGGCCAGCGTCAGGTAGTCCTGGTAGTGGCGCGCTTCCGAGCGCAGCAGCGAGAGATAGAACTTCTGCAGGTCGTCGTCGAGGAACGGGGCCAGAGCGGCGAAGCGTTCGCAGGAGCGGGCTTCGATGTAGGCGCCGCAGATGAGCTTGTCGATCAGCGTCAGCGGTTCGTGGGTGCGCACTTCCTTCAGCATCCCTTTGGCGTAGCGGCTGGCGGTGATTTTGACGTAGGGAATGTCGCGCGCCAGCATCGCCTCGCGCACCTGCCAGAAGTGGTGCAGCTCCTCTTTAATCAGCAGCACCATGCTGTCGATGAGCCCCTGGCCCCACGGGTCGTCGGTTTTGGGCATTACGCTTTTGCCAATCTGCCTGTGCAGGGCGATGAAGTCCGGCTCCGGGCCGTCGCGGAAGGTGAACTGTTCGTAGGGCTTGAGCCACTCGAGCAGCGCGTCGGCACCGCTTTCGTCGGCGACGTATTTACGCACCAGCAGCAGCGCGGTCTGGGCGGC
>NZ_JADCLB010000050.1:0-470 GCF_014982245.1 Enterobacter cloacae complex sp. P6RS | reverse complement strand
TACAATGATAGCCCCATATGATAGTTACTCTTATAGCTTGCCCAATTCAATTAATGGAAAGGAGATAACCTGGCAAATAATAAATGACTTTGGTGGGAGCAGCAAAAAATACAAAGCGCTGATATTTTGACGGGTGCTTAAAATGGCTATCTTTTTGTACAGAGGATGTATCATCATATTTTTGGCTGGGGCAACCACAGTATGTGCTTCTGAAAAATTTAATGCCACAGCGTTGCAAATTGGAAATCCAGAGCAAACACCTATTGATTTAACAGTTTTTTCACGCAAGGGCAGTAATGCCCCCGGGAACTATCGAGTAGAAATTAAACTTAATAATGTGAAAGTCGATACAAGAGATGTCTTCTTCGATCGTTCAAAAGAAGGGATATTAGTACCTGAGTTTACACTCGGTCAGTATAAAAAATTTGGCTTAGATACCAGACAACTTACTACACTGTCTTCTTTTAAAG
>NZ_JADCLB010000005.1:0-64042 GCF_014982245.1 Enterobacter cloacae complex sp. P6RS | reverse complement strand
TTGTATCATAAGTAAACAATGACATTCCATCCTCCCCAATAACTAATCGTTCTTGTAATTCGGGATCTAAATAATCATTATTGCGATAAAACTCATTCATAATGAACAAGTTTTTAACTATTGGTTCTGGAATTGATAAACTGAACATTGTCAGGCCGTTATACTCAAATCCATCCATTTTTTCGATGAATTTAGTATAGTCAGGTTGATTAACTAAAAGAAGACAAGTTTCATTTCCGATTTGATCCAGTATTGGTGATGCGGTTTTTCTGCGTTTTTTTGTTAGACTATCAAGAAATGATGCGTTAATAGGTTGCTCGATTGGGTATTCTAAATCGGTCATCATCTTTCTTAATTCGATTAGCAAGTCTGTTACATTTGATTTCATTTTCATACCCATCAAATTATTTAAGCGGATAAATCGATCCAGTAGGCATAACCCATGGAGTTACTTTGCTCTCTCCCGGTAGCATACCTCTTGTCGATGTTCTCTGCATATTTGTTAACACCTTATGAAACGGTTCTTTTTCAACCAATGATAGGTTATCAAAGGCATTTGTACCACCATCATCCAATGGTAGTTTATGATGAACTTCCCAGCCATCTGGTGCTGTACCCTTACTCATTTTGAACAAATCCGAAGGTTCGAAGACGTTAGCAGCATCTGAGGAATTGGATAACTGATTAAGAAATTTCTTCCTCACAATATTATTAAATTCTTTCCTTAGAAACATAGTTTCAGAAGGGTCACGTTTTACGTAGTTTATTTCTTTTACTTCTATATTGTTTAATAGTTTTGTCTTTCCCCTGACTTTGCCTAAGTAGCGATACACTTCTTCAAAAGACTTACTATTAGGTCTTTTCGCTAACAGAATTGAAGACGCTGCAATAGCTGTACCTGCTGTTTGTTCATTTAATACCTGGTCATAACCCTGTATAGCTTCACCGCCTAATTGTTCTGCAGTTTTTCTGAACCCTTCAATGTTTCCATTATAAACCCCGCCAGCGGCCAATAAACGTCCTGCTGCTTTGCTATTGATGGTCTTAGCTGATTGCGCATGTTGTATAGGGGCATCTGAATAATGAATTTTTTGTGTAGGCGCTGGTTTCCTTCCCTGATGATCATTTAAACACTTTTCATATGCTTCTTTTACTTTCATTTCAAACCATGAATGCCAATGTTCCATAAAGCAATCATAAACAAGATCACCCTTTTCATCAAAATAAAAGGGATGTTTGAAGTAATCCCATTTTTCAGTGGTGTCTATTCCGATAAGCCAGCCAGTATCTATATTATGCTGTGTGTGATCATATGCACCATCGTACAGACCATTACGTTTACGGTCATATTTGGCTGAATGAGGATTTACAAACCCACTCTTTCTGTTTGGCATTTGATGGAGGCTAAAATAAGAATAGTTGTCAGAATCAAGATCGTAGTAGATTCTTGCTCTTTCAAAAGTGACTTCCGGTCTCAGTATGTATTGAAAATCTTCGGGTTTAAGTTCCCTTGCTGCATCCCATATCATGAACAATCTGAAATCGTGCATGTAGATCCCTCACAATGCAAAAGGTTTATATTATCAGAAGAAATTATATTATCAATTATTCCCATGATAGATAAATACCTTGGATGTATTCATAGTATTGATATAAATTGCAAGCTATGAGTAACAATAAGGGAATCTATTATCTACTTTTAAACGTCTTTTGAAGTGTGGTTAGTTATTTTGTCTATTGGCTTATCTTTGGCTTGGATTCTATTTCGATGGTGCCAAAAGTAGTATTTATGTAATATAAGCTCAATAAAAATCTCTATTTATCTTCTGGCGGCAGAGTTGAATTTAATTGTAAATCGAAAATCCTTGCGCCTGATCCCTACCCCCGGTTACACTAAGCATCTATAATTTGTTTCTGTGTAACTGATTGTTTTATATAGATTTGACTCGGGGTGCCCTTCTTCGTTGAAGGCTGAGAAATACCCGTATTACCTGATCTGGATAATGCCAGCGTAGGGAAGTCAGATGCCTTCCCGGTCATCGCTTCTTCACGCAAGGCAGGAGCGAACCCATGCAGCCTGACCTGCTCGATTTACACGTTTTACACCACTTCCGCACCCGTTCTCCGCTGACCCACTGCATGACCAATGACGTCGTACAGACCTTTACGGCCAACGTTTTGCTGGCCCTTGGCGCATCCCCGGCGATGGTGATTGAGGCCGAAGAGGCCGAACAGTTTGCCGCGATAGCCGATGCGCTGTTAATCAACGTCGGCACGCTGACCGCACCGCGCGCCCAGTCGATGCGTCGGGCGATTGAAAGCGCGGTGGCGGCAGGCAAACCCTGGACGCTGGACCCGGTTGCGGTGGGTGCCCTGACGTTCCGCACCCGTTTTTGCCATCAAATTTTGGCCCTGAACCCGACCACCATTCGCGGCAACGCCTCCGAAATCCTGGCTCTGGCCGGAATGAGCGCGGGTGGGCGCGGCGTTGATACCACCGACACCGCCGCCAGCGCGTTGCCTGCCGCTCAGGCGTTGGCCCGCCAGACCCATGCCATTGTGGTGGTCACCGGCGAGGTGGACTACATCACTGACGGAGAACGGACCCGAACGGTAACGGGCGGAGACCCGTTAATGACGCGCGTAGTGGGAACCGGGTGCGCGCTTTCTGCCGTTGTGGCGGCGAGCTGCTCGCTGCCGGGGGACCGGCTGGATAATGTTGCCGCCGCCTGCGGATGGATGAAGCGCGCCGGAACGGCAGCCGTTGCGCGCTCGCGCGGGCCAGGCAGTTTTACCAGCGCGTTCCTCGACGCGCTCTACACGCTGGAGGAGCAGGCATGAAGCGGATTAACGCCCTGACCATTGCCGGTACCGACCCCAGCGGCGGCGCGGGCATCCAGGCCGATTTGAAAACCTTCTCGGCCCTTGGCGCGTATGGCTGCTCGGTGATTACCGCGCTGGTAGCGCAAAACACGCGCGGCGTGCAGTCGGTCTACCGTATCGAGCCGGATTTTGTTGCCGCGCAGCTGGATTCGGTGTTCAGCGACGTGCGGATTGATACCACCAAGATCGGCATGCTGGCCGAGACGGATATTGTGGAGGCGGTGGCCGAGCGGCTTAAACGCTATCAGGTGCAAAACGTGGTGCTGGATACCGTCATGCTGGCAAAAAGCGGCGATCCGCTGCTCTCCGCCTCCGCCGTTGAGACGCTGCGCAATAAGCTGCTGCCGCAGGTGGCGATCATCACGCCCAATCTGCCGGAAGCCGCCGCGCTGTTAGGCACGTCGCACGCGCAAACTGAACGCGAAATGAAAGAGCAGGGGTATGCGCTGCTGGCGATGGGCTGCGGGGCGGTGCTGATGAAAGGCGGTCATCTGGATGACGCTGAAAGCCCGGACTGGCTCTTTACCCGCGACGGCGAGCAACGTTTTACGGCTCCGCGCGTACAGACCAAAAACACCCACGGCACGGGGTGCACTCTCTCCGCCGCGCTGGCGGCGCTGCGCCCGCGGCATGACGGCTGGGCTGATACGGTGCGAGAAGCGAAAATCTGGCTGTCGGCGGCGCTGGCAAAAGCCGATACTCTGGAAGTCGGTCACGGTATTGGGCCGGTTCATCATTTTCATGCGTGGTGGTAACCCAGTATACTGGCAGGAAACACCACGCCTGAGAAAACAGAGATGGAACAAGCGCATACCCGGTTAATCGCTCAACTGACTGAACGGATCGCCGAGCCTGACAACACGCCGCTGTACCTGAAATTTGCCGAAACGGTAAAAAACGCGGTGCGCAGCGGCGTGCTGGTGCACGGGAACATTTTGCCCGGCGAGCGCGATCTGAGCCAGTTAACCGGCGTGTCGCGGATCACCGTGCGCAAAGCGATGCAGGCGCTGGAAGCCGAGGGCGTTGTCACGCGTGCCCGGGGTTACGGCACGCAAATTAACAACATTTTTGAATACTCGCTCAAGGAAGCGCGCGGGTTCTCTCAGCAGGTGGTGCTACGCGGTAAAACGCCTAATACGCTGTGGGTCAATAAACGCGTGGTGAAATGCCCGGAAGAGGTGGCGGGTCACCTGTCGCTGGAGCCGAACAGCGACGTCTTTTTGCTGAAGCGTATTCGCTATGTGGATGACGATGCGGTGTCGATTGAAGAGTCCTGGGTGCCGGTTGGGCTCATTCCCGAACCGGATGCGATAGGAATTTCGCTGTACGACTACTTCCGCAGTCAGAATATCTTCCCGCAGCGCACCCGTTCACGGGTCAGCGCCCGCATGCCGGACAGCGAGTTTCAGGCGCACATTAAGATGGACGAAAAAATACCGGTGCTGGTGATCAAGCAGGTTGCGCTTGACCAGCAGCACCGGCCGATTGAGTACAGCATCAGCTACTGTCGCAGCGACCTATACGTCTTTGTGTGCGAGGAGTAATTCCTCACGAGTGGGCGCGCAGTCGCCGCCGCGATGGCTCACCACCCAGGACGCCACGGCATTCCCCAGCAGAACGGCGTCTGCCAGCGACCATCCCGCCGCCAGCCCGGCAAGCGTGCCGCCCGCGTGGCTGTCGCCAGCGCCAATGGTGTCCACTACCGTGGCGGGAAACGCCGGAACAACGCCCGATGCGTCGCCATCATACCAGGCAGCCCCGTCTTTATCATGCCGCACAATCAGCGCGGCGCCGAAGCGCAGCTGCCACTCCTCGCCCAGGTTTTCAGCCTCAACGCCCAGCCTTTCAGCAGCGAGCTCCGCTTCCTGACGATTAAGCGACACGATCGGCCTGCAGGCCATAATCCGCGCCATCAGCGCGTCGGGGATATCCGCGATGCGTGGGCCGAAATCGATAAGCGCCGTCACATCCTCCAGCCCTTCAAGCCAGCCCGTCAGCAGCTCGCCGCACGGCGAGGCCAACTGGTAGCCGGAGAGATAAACCAGGCTATTTTGCGGGACGTTTAGCTCGTCAAGCCAGCGCTGCTGCCACTGGTTCTCGACGCCGCTAAAGGACATAAAGGTGCGCTCGCCGTCAGGCTCCACCAGCGCTAGACACCAGCCGTTGTCGCCGGTTTCAGCCTCCACGGCGCTGTGCAGATCCTGCTTCGCCATTGCGTTACGGATAATATCCGCCCACACGCCGTGGCCGACGGGAAGGGCGTTTTGCGCCGCAATGCCGAGCCGTTTCAGGGCGATGGCGATATTCAGCGCGCAGCCGCCGATATTCACCCCCTGCTGTTTAAGCTCGATATCACACCCGCGCCAGGGCAGGGCGTAGGCGTCGGCGATGACGTCAATCACCGCCGCGCCCAGCACCGTCACCGGGCGCGTGGCGTGCAGGGTGTCGAGACGTTGGGCAAAAGAATTCATACGCCCTCCCTTTGCTCCCTGAAGTGCAGCAGTTTTTCACAGTAGTGACCGAAATCGAGCTGATTAACGGCGTCGAGCTCGGCCTTCAGCGCCGGGTCAATGGCCTGCACGCCGTGGAGCGCGCCGCAGATGGCCGTCGCCATCGCGCCAATGGTGTCGGTATCGCCACCCAGATTGGCGCATAAAATGGCGCAGCGGTTCGGGTCGGTTCCCGCCAGCTCCACCATTGCGATGGCTGCCGGAACGGACTCAATGGTGCTGGTACCTGCGCCAGTGAGCTGATAAATCTGCTCGCTGGCGGAGTCGATGCCGTTGGCGTCCCGCACGGTCTTAAGCGCCAGCTCAATGCGTGCCGCGAGCGACGCGCTGAAGGTGGTGGTTTTCGCCTCCTGCGCATAGCGGGCGATCCCCGGCAGGGCATCGACGATGTTCTGCCAGCGTTCCCCATCGATGGCGCGGGAAACCGCCCAGGCAATCACCACCGCGCCGGCAATGGCGAGATCCGATTTATGCGTCGGGCTGGAGGCCTGCGCAACCTGGTCCACAAAGTGCTCCAGCCGCGTCGCCGGGAGCAGGCAGCCCAGCGGGGAGGCGCGCATCGCCGCCCCGTTAGTCACGCCGTTGTTGTCCAGCTCGCTCACCGGCTTCCCGTCACGAATCGCGTTAAGCGCGATTTTGGAGGTCGGGCCGAGCACGTTCTTGTTAAACGCGTCGAAGTCGAGCGCCCAGTTCAGGATATGCTTGCCGATAACGTCCGCGTTAATCTCCCCGTCGCACTCGATGATCGCATCGGCCAGGCATAGCGCCATCGAGGTGTCATCGGTGAACTCTGCCTGTTTGAAATAGCAGGCCGCGTTATTCTCTGCCGGGCCGGGTAAAAAGCGGTCGATCCAGCCGAAGTGCGCCTTGACGCGCTTTCTCGGCCACAGCTCCGACGGCATGCCCATCGCATCCCCTAACGCCTGGCCGTAAAGGGCCCCGAGAATACGGTCTTGTTTCATTTAACTTCCCCTTGTGTCAGCGCGGTATCGCCATCAACCACCTCAATTGCGGTGATCTCTTTATCCGATTCGCGGAAAAACAGCATAAACAGCACGGCAATCACGGCAATCATGACTGCACCAAATGTCCACATTCCGGCCCAGTTGAAGGTCAGCCCATTCACCGGCTCTTTGTAAGCGAACATTTTTTCCATCATCACGCCGCCCAGGCGGTAACCCAGCAGGCTACCAAACCCCTGACAGCACAGCGTAATCAGGCCTTGCGCGGCGGTGCGCATGTGCACCGGCGCTTTTTTATCCACGTAGATGTACGCGGTCACGTAGTAAAAGTCATAGCTCACGCCGTGCAGCAGGATGCCGAGGAACAGCAGGGCGTAGGTGAAGAACTGTTCAGCGCCACCGTAAACAAAGAAGCCGTAGCGGATGGCGGCGGTAATCAGGCCCAACAGCAAGACCTTCTTAATACCAAAGCGTTTGGTAAAAAACGGCAGGGCGAGCATAAAGAAGATTTCAGAGAACTGGCCGAGCGTCATCCAGCCGGTGGCGTTTTTCATCCCCACTTCGGTGAGATAGCCGTTGGCGAAGATGTAGTAGAAGGCCAGCGGCATGGCGAACAGGAACGAGCAGAAGAAGAATACCAGGAAGTTTTTGTCGCGCAGCAGGACCAGCGCATCCAGCCCCAGCATCACTTTGAAATCCAGCTTGCCGGTACTTTTCGGCGGCGTGTTTGGCAGGAACAGGGCAAAGACGCCGAGCAGGGCGGAGCTGGCTGCGGTCATCAGCAGCGGAATATTGGTATCGGAAATATCGCTGTAGCCGAGCATCTGTGGCAGGAACCCGCACGCCAGCCCCGAGGCGATCCAGCCGATAGTGCCCATCACGCGGATGCGCGGGAAATCAGCCTCAACGTCGTCCACGTTCGCGAAGGCAATGCTATTGGTCAGCGCGATGGTCGGCATATAGGTCAGGGAATAGACCAGCAGCAGCGGGAAGAAGGTGCTGAACTGGGTTTGCTGCGCGGCGAAGTACATCAGGATCGCGCCGGCGAACATTAGCACCGACAGCACTTTCTGCGCGGCGAAGAAGCGGTCCGTCAGCGAGCCGACCAGGATAGGAGAGAGGATTGCGGCAATCGCGGTACAGGCGTAAGACCAGCCAATTTCCCCGGCGGTAAACCCGCTTTTGCTCAGCCACAGCCACAATGGCACAAACCACGCGCCCCAGATAAACCATTCAACAAACATCATGAATGACAGTTGGACTTTCGTTTTCATTTTTTAATCCTGCATGTCAGATAAGGTACGCCTTTAACATACCACTCAATAATACCTTTTAAATACCTTTGTGGCGATTGTTTGATCAATGTAACAGTTTTGTTGTACACGAATCGAGCCAGCAGATTGTGCTGAAAAAAAATGCATATGGTGGAAAATCTGTTAAGTCGGTACCAGGCTTAGTCTGCCCATAAAAGATGGGACTGGATAAACACACACCGACACGACGTCGGATTTACGGGAGTATCACATGACTGATATTGCGCAGTTGCTTGGCAAAGACGCCGACAGCCTTTTACAGCATCGTTGTATGACCATTCCAGCCGACCAGCTTTACCTGCCTGGCCACGACTACGTTGACCGCGTGATGGTGGATAACAACCGTCCGCCAGCGGTTCTGCGAAATATGCAGACGCTCTATAACACCGGGCGACTCGGTGGTACGGGGTATCTCTCTATTCTGCCGGTGGACCAGGGCGTTGAGCACTCGGCGGGCGCCTCCTTCGCGGCGAATCCGCTCTATTTCGATCCGAAGAACATTGTTGAGCTGGCGATTGAAGCGGGCTGTAACTGCGTGGCCTCCACCTACGGCGTGCTGGCCTCCGTCTCGCGTCGCTATGCCCACCGCATTCTGTTCCTCGTGAAGCTGAACCACAATGAAACCCTGAGCTACCCCACCGAATATGACCAGACGCTTTACGCCAGCGTCGAGCAGGCCTTCAATATGGGGGCGGTTGCCGTTGGGGCGACGATTTACTTCGGCTCTGAACAGTCTCGTCGTCAGATTGAAGAGATCTCTGCGGCATTTGAGCGCGCGCACGAGCTGGGTATGGTAACCGTGCTGTGGGCGTACCTGCGTAACTCGGCGTTCAAAAAAGACGGGGTGGATTACCACGTCTCCGCCGACCTGACCGGCCAGGCAAACCATCTGGCGGCCACCATTGGCGCGGATATTGTGAAGCAGAAAATGGCTGAAAATAACGGCGGCTATAAAGCGGTTAACTTTGGCTACACCGACGATCGCGTTTACAGCAAGCTGACCAGCGATAACCCGATCGACCTGGTGCGCTACCAGCTGGCGAACTGCTATATGGGTCGTGCAGGGCTGATTAACTCCGGCGGTGCGGCGGGCGGCGATACTGACCTGTCAGACGCGGTGCGTACGGCGGTTATCAACAAACGCGCGGGTGGCATGGGGCTGATCCTTGGCCGTAAGGCGTTCAAGAAATCAATGGCCGACGGCGTGAAGCTGATCAATGCGGTTCAGGACGTCTATCTGGACAGTAAAGTCACAATTGCCTGACGTCTCCATCTCCCTCTCCCTGTGGGAGAGGGTTGGGGTGAGGGCATCATCGCGCACCGTGTGAAACATCAGCGCAAAAGCACACAGTCCGGCGGCAGCCTGCACTCCAGCGCGCCGGGCAACACCTCAATGCGGAACTGCGTCCCGCTCAGCGGCTCTCCGTCGAGGTTAAACGTCATCCCGTGCGGCGCATTCACCTCGAACCACGCCGATTTACCGTCAATGATATTCGGGCTCTCTTCCGGCTGCGTCAGCGTGGTAAACAGCGCGGGCAGCAGACCGTCGCCCGTGAAAATGCGCAGCTGTAGCTGACCATCGTTAATCAGCGCCTCCGGGCAGAGCTGCTGTCCGCCGCCTGCCTGACGTCCGTTGCCAATCCCAATCACCAGCGCGTCACCCTGCCACTGAAAATCCTCACCGCGAATTTCGCATCGGTCCGGCTTAAGGGTGTCCATGCGCATCAAACCGTGGATCAGGTATGACACGCCGCCCAGCGCCGCCTTCAGTTTTTCCGGCGTTTCGCTGGTAATGCGCGTGCCGAATCCACCCGTCGCCATATTGATAAAGCAGGTTTTGTCATTCACCTGGGCGATATCCACGGCGGTGGCTTTGCCGAGGATTGCCAGCTGAAGCGCCTTCTCTAAATCTTCCGGGATCCCGGCGCTGGTGGCAAAATCATTGGCGGTGCCGAGCGGTAATATGCCCATCACCGGGCGATCTGCCGGTGGCTGGTCGATAAGCGCAGAGGCGATCTCATTGATGGTGCCGTCGCCGCCGCCGGAAATGATGGTGCTGATACCTAACGCTAAGCCTTCGTTGATATAGCGTGCCGCGTCGCCTTTTTCCCACGTCACGCGCACGTGGATACGTGCGCCGTCGTCACGCAAACCCATAATCGCCTGACGCAACGGATCGTTGCCTGCACTTTTGCCATTGAGAATCAATAAACTGTCTGGATAGGTTGCCATCCTCGCTGCTCCCTTTTTTAGCGTTAGTAAGAGTGTATAGCAGAGCGGAAAAAAGCGGGTAAGAACAGGATGAAAGACAAAAAATAAGCCCGCGTAAGGGAGATTACGCAGGCTAAGGAGGTGGTTCCTGGTACAGCTAGCATTTATGGGTTATGTTTTTCAGCGCGTGGGATAATACCCGTATTGAACGAAGCGGTATGTGATCCGATTCTAAGAATTATCCCAGCGCGAAAAAATTTCCCTGATTGACTATTTGCCGTGTGGATTACGTGTGCTTTCACCGTTGAAGTTACGCATCAGCAGCGCGAACTTCAGCTCCACCTCTTCCGGAACCGGCAGCCAGACGGTATGCCCGTCGCCCGGCGCGACCTCAATCGCTTCGCCTTTGCCGTTTTCCAGATGCTCCAGCGTGAAGTTCATGTTGCCCTGTGGGGTCATCAGCTCCAGGCTGTCGCCTTTGGTGAACTTGTTTTTCACCGCCACGGCCGCCAGCGCGCCTTTGCGCTCGCCGGTGAAGTCGCCGACAAACTGCTGGCGCTCGGAAACGGAGTAGCCGTGCTCGTAGTTCTGGTAGTCGTCGTGGGTATGGCGGCGCAGGAAGCCTTCGGTATAGCCGCGGTGCGCCAGGCCTTCCAGCGTTTCCAGCAGGCTGGTATCGAACGGTTTACCGGCCGCCGCATCGTCGATGGCTTTGCGGTACACCTGTGCGGTACGCGCGCAGTAGTAATAGGATTTGGTGCGGCCTTCGATCTTCAGGGAGTGCACGCCCATCTGCGTCAGGCGCTCAACGTGGGCGATGGCGCGCAGATCCTTCGAGTTCATGATGTAGGTGCCGTGCTCATCTTCAAAGGCGGTCATGTACTCGCCCGGACGCTTGGCTTCTTCAATCATAAACACGCTGTCGGTTGGCGCGCCGATGCCCAGCGTCGGTTCAACGTTCGTCACCGGAATCGGCTCATGCTTGTGGACGATGTTGCCGATATCGTCCTCTTTTCCTTCCTGGACGTTATATTCCCAGCGGCAGGCGTTGGTGCAGGTGCCCTGGTTCGGGTCGCGCTTGTTGATATAGCCAGAGAGCAGGCAGCGGCCGGAGTAGGCCATGCACAGCGCGCCGTGGACGAAGATTTCGATTTCCATATCCGGCACCTGAGTGCGGATCTCTTCGATCTCTTCCAGCGAAAGCTCGCGGGACAGAATGACGCGGGTCAGCCCCATCTGCTTCCAGAATTTTACCGTCGCCCAGTTGACGGCGTTAGCCTGTACGGAGAGGTGAATATCCATTTCCGGGAAGTTCTCCCGAACCAGCATGATTAAACCCGGGTCCGACATGATCAGCGCGTCCGGCCCCATATCCACCACCGGCTTCAGGTCGCGGATGAACGTTTTCAGCTTGGCGTTGTGCGGCGCGATATTCACCACCACGTAGAATTTTTTACCCAGGGCATGCGCCTCGTTGATGCCGAGCTGCAGGTTCTCGTGGTTGAATTCGTTGTTACGCACGCGCAGCGAGTAGCGCGGCTGGCCCGCGTAAACGGCGTCGGCGCCATAGGCGAAAGCGTAACGCATATTTTGCAGCGTTCCCGCCGGGGAAAGGAGTTCCGGTTTAAACATGTTTGTTCTCGTTCTGATGACAGGTCAGATCCGCATGCACCAGGTGCAGCGGTAAGGGGAGATCCCCCACTTTAAGGGCGGGCATTGTAGCGCTGCGGGGCAGGGAGGTAAAGTTATTGTGCCGGGTGGCGGCTTCGCCTTACCCGGCCTGGATTAACCAGCGGCTAGCTAGGCAATCCTGCACGCATCCGCTTCCCAGCGATACCCCACGCCGTACACCGCGCGAATAAATGACTGCTCGGCGTCCAGCGCCTCCAGCTTGCGGCGCAGGTTTTTGATGTGGCTGTCGATGGTGCGATCGGTCACCACGCGGTAATCGTCGTACAGGTGGTTCAGCAGCTGTTCGCGGGAGAAGACTTTTCCCGGCTCGTGGGAAAGGGTTTTGAGCAGGCGGAACTCCGCAGGGGTGAGGTCCAGCAGCTTGCTGCGCCAGCTCGCCTGGAAGCGGCTCTCATCCACAATCAGCGGGCTTTCGGCGTCCAGCATCTGAAGCTCGCGCTTCGGCCTGCAGCGGCGCAGAATGGTTTTCACGCGGGCCACCACCTCACGCGGGCTGTAGGGCTTGCAGATGTAGTCGTCCGCGCCGATTTCGAGCCCCAGCAGACGGTCAATCTCTTCGATTTTAGCGGTAACCATGACGATCGGCACGTCGGAGAAGCGACGAATCTCCCGGCACAGGGTCAGGCCATCAACGCCAGGCAGCATTAAATCCAGCAGGATAAGATCCGGCGGGGTCTGGCGCACGTACGGCAGCACCTGGTCGCCGTGGCCGATCAGTGACGGGGCATAGCTGGCCGCGCGTAAATAGTCGATCAGCAGCTGTCCCAGCTTGGGTTCGTCTTCGACGATCAAAATGCGCGGCGTGTTTTCGTCAATCGGTAACTCGGTCATACTTCTCTCGATAAATCCCGTTCCAGAGGTAACTCTACTGTAATGCTAACCCCGCCAAAAGGCGAATGGGCGGCGCGAATGGTGCCATTATGCGCCTCGACGATGTTAACGCAAATCGCCAGCCCCAGGCCGGAACCGCCGCTGGCGCGGTTGCGGGAGCCTTCGGTGCGGTAAAAGCGCTCGAACAATTTTTCCAGCTGCGCGTCCTGCACGCCGGGGGCGGAATCGGCGAAGGTGAGGACAAAGCGCCCGTTTTCCTGCCTGCCGGAGATGTGCAGCCCGCCGCCGCTGTCGGTGTAGCGCAGGCTGTTCTCCAGCAGGTTGTTGAACAGCTGCATCAGCCGGTCTTTGTCACCAAATACCACCGCGCTGTCCGGCAGGGAGAGGTCGATTTTCAGGTTGCGGCTGGCAAACCGTTCCCGGAAGGCGCCGCTGGCAACTTCGAGCACGTTAATGACATCGACGGGCGCCTTCTGGTAGGCCAGCGCGCCTTCGTCGGACATGGAGAGCTGGTGGAGATCGTCCACCAGCTTGGTGAGCGTGCCCACCTCCGCCTGCAGGGAGGCCACCGATTCGGGCGTAAACTGGCGCACGCCGTCCTGAATGGCTTCCAGCTCGCCGCGCAGCACCGCCAGTGGGGTGCGCAGCTCGTGGGAAATATCGGCCATAAAGTCGCGGCGCATCTGCTGGTTTTTCTCCAGCGTGCTGGCGAGCTGGTTAAAGTCCTGCGCCAGCTTGCCCAGTTCGTCCTGGCTGCGGGTGTCGACGCGGGTGGTGAAATCCCCGGCGGCCAGCTTGTGCGTGCCTTCCACCAGCCGTTTCACCGGCGCGAGCAGACCGCGCGCCAGCGGGAAGGTGGCGAGCGCGGCGAGCAGGGTGGAGAGAGCGACGATCAGCCAACTGGTCCGGCGCTGCTGGCGGTCAAAGTTGATATCGGTGTTACGCGTCAGGCGCTCCACCGGTGAGGCGATAACCCAGCCGACGGTCGCGTTATTCACCTTAATCGCCCGGCGGGTGCCGTCCGGCGGTATCGGGGCGCGCGGCCCAACCAGCGTGCGCATATCCTGATCGATTACCCAGAACTGGGTGCGCCAGCCGTGCGGCGGCATGCCCGGGCCAGGCCGATCGTCGCCGGCATCGTGCTCCAGCGAGCGCAGGATCTGGAAAATAAAGCGGTCGTTATTGCGCAGAAAACGCCAGTTGCCGTGCTGGGCGTACTGTTCACTCAGCGCATCGCTTAAGCCCTGCAGGCGCTGCTCGTTGCCATGCTTAATGTAATCAATAAAACCGCGCTCAAAGCTGATCCGCACCGCCCAGTGCATGGTGATCAGCAGGACGATACAGGTGGCGAAGATCGCCACGAAGAGCTTGCCGGTAATACCCGGACGCCAGAATTTCATGAGCCACTCCTTTTGCCGCGCCTAATCACGACGTTCTTGCTGGTATCATCCGGCACGCGGGCGAAGATGAAAGCGGGCAGGGCGATGATGACCGCCATGCTGAGATAGGTATACAAAAAGACCTGATGCGCCACCGGCGTGTCGACGCTGAGGTGATGCTGGCCGTACATGCCGAGCAGTAACCCCGCGATAGTCACGCCGACGCTCATGGAGAGCTGCATGATCATCGACAGCAGGCTGTTGCCGCTGCTCGCCAGATCGTCCGGCAGGTCTTTCAGCGTCAGGGTATTCATCGATGAGAAGCGCATGGAGTTGACAATCCCCTGACAGAACAGCACCAGCGGCAGGACGTAGTACCAGCCCATCAGCGCCACGGCCATAAACAGCAGGCTGACCAGCGACAGCCCCAGCGTGGCGGCCACCAGCACGTGACGGTAGCCAAAGCGGTTCACCACCTGCACCACGATGCGCTTCATCCCCATGCTGCCGAGCACCATCGGGATCATCATCAGGCCCGCGTGGAACGGCGAAAACCCCATGCCAATTTGCAGAAACACGGGCGTCATAAACGGCAGCATGCCGCTGCCGATACGTCCGGCGAAGCTGCCGAACAGGCCAAGGCGGTAGGTGGGATTTTTAAATAAGTTCAGGCTGAACAGCGCCTGGTCATTCCCGCGAGCATGCCACAGATACCACAGAATGGCGGTGATGCCGATAACCACCAGCACCCCGAGCGTCAGGGCGGAGATCCCCAGCCCCTTTTGCCCGTCGAGCGCCAGGGTGAGCGTGGCCATGCCCGCCGCCAGCAGAATAAAGCCGAAGAAATCAAAGCGTCGGGTCTGCATTTTGTAGTTCGGCATCAGCGTCAGGGTGGCGATGGCGCCGATGATGCCCACCGGCAGATTGATCAAGAAGATCCAGTGCCAGGAGGCATACTCCACCAGCATCCCGCCCAGCGCCGGGCCCAGCAGCGGCCCCACCTGGCCGGGCAGGGTGACGAAGGTCATCGCCGCCATGTACTGCTCGCGTGGCACAATCTTCATCACCGTTAACCGCCCGACGGGCACCATCATCGCCCCGCCGACGCCCTGCAGCACGCGCGCCGTCACCAGCTGGTCGAGGGTGTTGGCCTGGGCGCAAAACAGCGAGCCAGCGGTAAACAGCACGATGGCGGTAAAGAAGATATTCCGCACGCCCACTTTGTCCGCCAGCCAGCCGCTGGCAGGCAGCATCACGGCCACCGTCAGCACGTAGGAGACAATCACCATGTGCATATGCAGCGGGCTCTCCCCCAGGCTTTTCGCCATGGAGGGGAGGGCGGTGTTGACGATGGTCGTATCCAGCGACTGCATAAAGAAGCCGAAGGCGACTATCCACAATTGCCAGCGAACGTTGCTGGGAAGCTCAGTCATTTACCCGTTTACCGTTTCTCTGTTTTTACGCGAAAAGCGCAGCCGCAGGCGGTCGAAGAACAGATAGACCACCGGCGTGGTGTACAGCGTCAGCAGCTGGCTCATCACCAGGCCGCCGACGATGGTGATCCCCAGCGGCTGGCGCAGCTCTGAGCCATCGCCGCCCGAGATAACCAGCGGCAGCGCGCCAAACAGCGCCGCCAGGGTGGTCATCATGATCGGACGGAAGCGCAGCAGGCAGGCCTGGAAAATCGCCTCCTCCGGCGAGAGATTGCCGTTGCGCTGGGCGTCCAGCGCGAAGTCCACCATCATGATGGCGTTTTTCTTAACAATGCCGATTAACAGCATAATGCCGATAAGCGCGATCAGGCTGAACGGCGCGCCAAACAGCTCCAGCGCCAGCAACGCCCCCACGCCCGCCGACGGCAGCGTCGAGAGGATGGTCAGCGGGTGCACGTAGCTTTCATACAGCACGCCCAGCACAATATAGACCGTGGCAATGGCCGCCAGGATCAAAATCACCTGCGAGTTCATCGTCTCCTGGAACACCTGCGCGGTCCCGGCAAAGCTGCCGCGCACGGTGGATGGTACGCCAAGCTGGGTCATCGCGCGGTTGATCGCGTCGCTGGCCTCCGAAAGCGACGAACCGGCGGGCAGGTTAAAGGAGATGGTCGACGCCGCCGACAGCCCCTGATGGTTCACCGACAGCGGCGCGTTGGCTGGTCGCCAGCTGGCAAAGTAGGAGAGCGGTATCGCCTTGCCGTCGCTGTTGATCACAAACATTTTATCCAGCGCGCTGATGTCCTGGGTGTAGCGCGGATCGACCTCCATCACCACCTTATACTGGTTCATCGGCTGATAGATGGTGGAGATCTCCCGCTGGCCGAAGGCGTTGTTCAGCAGGCTGTTGGCGGCTTCAACGTTAATGCCCAGCCGCGACATGGTTTCGCGGTCGTAGGTGAGCGCCATCTCCGCGCCGTTGTCCTGCTGATCGGAGTTTACGTCCGCCAGCTCCGGCAGGGCGGCCAGCGCCTTACGGATCTTCGGCTCCCACTCGCGCAGGGCGGCTAAATCATCCGAGAGCAACGTGTACTGGTAGCTGGCGTTCGCCTGCCGCCCGCCGACGCGGATATCCTGAACGGCCATCAAAAACAGGTTTGCGCCCGGCTCTTTGGCGAGCTTCACACGCAGGCGGTCAATCACCTGCTGCGCCGTTTCGTTGCGCTCGCCGCGCGGCTTAAGGGTAATGAACATCATCCCGCTGTTAACGCGCGAGCCGCCGGTAAAGCCAGTGACGTTGTCTACAGCCGGATCCTCACGAATGATCTTCATAAAGTCCTGCAGCTTGCCGCGCATCGCCTGGAATGAAATGCTCTGGTCCGCCTGGATGCCGCCCATCAGCACGCCGGTGTCCTGCTCCGGGAAGAAGGTTTTCGGGATGGTGATGTACATCCAGACGTTGAGCCCAATAGTGGCGATCAGCACCAGGCCGACCAGCCGCGTATGGTTCAGCACCCACTTCAGCGATTTGCCGTAGCCTTCCTGCATCGCCATCAGAAAACGACCAAAGCCTTTGCGGCGCGGCTGCGAGTGAGGCTTGCTGCGCTTGAGCATCCAGCCGCACATCATCGGCGTCAGCGTCAGGGAAATCACCAGCGAAATCCCGATGGCGACCGAGAGCGTGACGGCAAACTCCCGCAGCAGCCTGCCCGGCAGCCCGCCCATCAGCAGCAGTGGCAGGAATACCGCCACCAGCGACAGGCTCATGGAAAGTACCGTAAAGCCCACCTCGCGCGTGCCCTGCAGCGCGGCCTGCAGCGGTTTCACGCCCGCTTCAAGGTGGCGGGAAATGTTCTCCAGCACCACGATGGCGTCATCCACTACGAAGCCCGTCGCAATTGTCAGGGCCATCAGCGACAGGTTGTTAAGGCTAAAGCCGCACAGGTACATGGCGGCAAAGGTCCCAATCAGCGACACCGGCACGGCCACCGCCGGGATCAGCGTCGCGCGGCCGGAGCGCAGGAACAGGAACACCACCAGGATCACCAGCGCGACGGAGATAATCAGCGTTTGCTCCACCTCTTCAAGCGAGGCGCGGATGGTCGGGGAGCGATCCTGGGCAATCTGCAGATCGATTGCTGCCGGGATGGTCTCCTGTAGCTCCGGGAGGCGGGCGCGAATGCTGTTCACCGTCTCAATAATGTTCGCCTCCGGCAGCTTGCGGATCATCAGCAGGATGGCCGGTTTAGCGTTGGTCATCCCGGCGTTGCGCACGTCCTGCACCGAGTCAGTGACGCTGGCGACGTCGCTCAGGCGTACCGCCGCGCCGTTGTTGTAGTGAATAATCAGCGGCTGGTATTCCGCAGCGGTTTTTAGCTCGTCGTTGGTGTGGATCTGCCAGCGGTGGCTGCCGTCCTCAATCGCCCCCTGCGGTTTACGCACGTTGGCGCTGCTGATGGCGGAGCGCACGTCGTCCAGCGACACGCCCTGGTTGAACAGCGCCTGCGGGTTCAGGCCCACGCGCACGGCGGGCAGAGAACTGCCGCCAACGCTCACGTCACCCACGCCGTTGATTTGTGAGATCGTCTGCGCCAGCTGGGTCGACGCAAAGTCGTAGAGTTGCCCCTGAGAATAGGTGTCCGAGGTCAGCGTCAGGATCATGATTGGCGCGTCGGACGGATTGGCCTTGCGGTAGGTAGGACGGCTCGGCATCCCGCTCGGCAGAAGGCTTTGCGCGGCGTTGATGGCCGCCTGCACGTCACGGGCGGCACCGTTAATATCCCGGTCGAAGCTGAATTCCAGAATGATGCGCGTGCTGCCCAGCGAGCTGCTGGAGGTCATCTCGTTGACCCCCGCAATCCGCCCAAGAGAACGCTCCAGCGGCGTGGCAACGGACGAGGCCATGGTCTCCGGTGACGCACCCGGCAGCGAGGCGCTGACCATGATCACCGGGAAATCCACCTGCGGCAGGGGGGCAACTGGCAGCAGCCGGAAGCCCAGCACGCCGCACAGGGTAATGGCGACGGAGAGTAAAATCGTCGCCACCGGACGGTAAATGAAGAGGGCGAAAAACTTCACTTACGCCTCCTCTTCACGTTTCGGGAAACGGCTTTTGGTCCACAGCGCCAGGCGGTCAAACAGCAGATAGATCACCGGCGTGGTGAAGAGCGTCAGCACCTGACTCACCAGCAGGCCCCCGACCATACCGATACCCAGCGGGCGGCGCAGCTCCGCGCCGACGCCGGTGCTGAGCATCAGCGGCAGCGCCCCCAATAGGGCGGCCAGCGTGGTCATCAGGATCGGGCGGAAACGCAGCAGGCAGGCCTGGAAGATGGCATCGCGCGGCGACATGCCCTGCTCGCGCTCGGCGGCCAGCGCAAAGTCGATCATCATGATGGCGTTTTTCTTCACGATCCCGATAAGCAGGATGATGCCGATGATGGCAATAACGTCCAGCTCGCTGCCCGCCAGCATCAATGCCAGCAGCGCCCCCACGCCTGCCGTTGGCAGGGTAGAGAGGATGGTGATCGGGTGGATAAAACTTTCGTACAGCACGCCAAGTACGATGTACATCGCCACGACCGCCGCGACGATCAGCCAGACGGTGTTGCCCAGCGCGGCCTGGAACGCCAGCGTGCTGCCCTGGAACTGGGTCTGAATGTCGGACGGGAAGCTAAGCGCTTTTTCAGCAGCCTGGATGGCTTCCACCGCCTCGCCCAGCGAGTAACCGTCCGGCACGTTGAAGGAAATGGTGGTGGACGGGAACTGATCCAGGTGGTTAATCGACAGCGGGGTATAGCGCTCCTCCACCGTGGCGATGGCGCTCAGCGGCACAATGCCGCCGTCTTTGCTGGTCAGGCGCACCGAGTCCAGCGCGGCCAGGCCGGGGGTGTTCTCGGTGTTGTGTTCCAGCACCACGCGGTACTGGTTCGCCTGGGTGTAGATGGTGGAGATCAGGCGCTGCCCGAAGGCGTTGTACAGGGCGTTGTCCACGTCCGACATGGTGATGCCCAGACGGCTGGCGGTGTCGCGGTTAACGTTGACGTAGGCCGCCAGCCCCTTGTCCTGCCAGTCGCTGCTGACGTCGGCGAGCTGCGGCAGGGTGTTAAGTTTTTCAACCAGCTGCGGCACCCAGGTGCTGAGGGCGTCAAGCGACGTAGCCTGGAGCGTGAACTGATACTGCGTGCGGCTGACCTGGGTATCAATGGTCAAATCCTGAATCGGCTGCAGGTAAAGCTCAACGCCCGGCACGCGGGCCACGGCGCTTTGCAGGCGCTCGATGACGGCGTTCACGCGGTCGTCGCGCTCATCCAGCGGCTTGAGGTTGATCTGCAGACGCGCGCTGTTGAGCGACGGATTGGTGCCATCCACCCCCACGTAGGACGTCAGGCTCTCCACCGCTGGGTCTTTCATGATGATCTCAGACACCTGCTGCTGGCGCTGCGCCATGTTCGCGAAGGAGACCGACTGCGGAGCCTGAAGCGTGCCCTGAATAATGCCGTTATCCTGGATGGGGAAGAAACCTTTCGGAATAAAAATCCACAGCATTACGCTGAGCGCCAGCGTGCCAAGCGCCACGCCAAGCGTTGCCCACGGATGGTTCAGCACTTTCGCCAGCACGCGACCGTAGGCGGCAATAATTCGCTCGAACATCCGCTCGGAGGCGCGGGAGACGCGGTTTTGCTTGCGCAGGGACTCGTGGCTTAGCATGCGGGCGCACATCATCGGCGTCAGGGTCAGCGACACCACGGCAGAGATGAGAATGGCGACCGCCAGCGTCACGGCAAACTCGCGGAACAGCCGCCCGACGATGTCACCCATAAACAGTAGCGGGATCAGCACCGCAATCAGCGAGAAGGTCAGAGAGATAATGGTAAAGCCGATTTCCCCTGCGCCCTTCAGCGCGGCGGCCAGCGGCTTTTCACCTTTCTCGATATAGCGCGAGATGTTCTCGATAACGACGATGGCGTCATCCACCACGAACCCGGTGGCGATGGTCAGCGCCATCAGCGTCAGGTTGTTAATCGAAAAGTCGAGGAACACCATCACCGCAAAGGTCCCGACCAGCGAGAGCGGCACGGCGACGGCGGGGATAATGGTTGCCGGAACGTTGCGCAGGAACAGGTAAATGATCATTACCACCAGCGCAATCGCCAGCATCAGCTCGAACTGGGTGTCGGTGACCGACGCACGAATGTTGGTGGTGCGGTCGGAAAGGACTTTTACGCTGACCGATTTCGGCAGGCTTTCAATCAGCTGCGGCAGCATGGTGCGGATGCTGTCGGCGGTTTCGATGATGTTGGCGCCCGGCTGGCGCTGCACGTTCATCACGATCGCCTGCTGCTTGTTCGCCCACGCGCCGAGCCAGCTGTTTTCCGCGCCTTGTTCCACGGTGGCGACGTCCCCCAGGCGGATCGGCGCGCCGTTCTGGTAGGCCACAATCAGCTGACGGTATTCGTCGGCGGACTGCATCTGGTCGTTTGCCGAGAGGGTGACCGCACGGGTCGGGCCGTCCAGCGAGCCTTTTGCCGAGTTGACGTTGGCACTGCTGATGGCGGTGCGGATGGTTTCGCTGGTCAGCCCCAGCGCGGCAATCGCCTGTGCGTTAAGCTTCACGCGCACGGCCGGGCGCTGGCCGCCCGCCAGCGTGACGAGGCCGACGCCGGAGACCTGAGAAATCTTCTGCGCCACGCGGGTTTCGACCATGTCTTCGACCTGGGTCATCGGCATGGCGGAGGAGGTAACGGCCAGCGTCATGATCGGCGGATCCGCCGGGTTCACCTTGCTGTAGACCGGCGGGTTAGGCAGGTCCGACGGCAGCAGGTTGGTGGCGGCGTTGATGGCGGCCTGCACTTCCTGCTCGGCGACGTCCAGCGACAGCGTTAGCTGGAACTGCAGCGTCACGACGGATGCCCCGCCGGAACTCTGTGAGGACATCTGTTTTAATCCGGACATCTGGCCAAACTGGCGCTCCAGCGGGGCGGTAATGGCGGACGTCACCACGTCCGGGCTGGCGCCAGGATAGAGAGTGACAACCTGAATCGTTGGATAATCCACCTCCGGCAGCGCCGACACGGGCAGGAAGCGGTAGCCAATGATCCCGGCCAGCAGGATCGCCACCATCAACAGCGTGGTGGCGACAGGGCGGAGGATAAACAGGCGTGACGGCCCACCTGTAGAGCTCGGGGGCATAACCTGCATCAGGAGGTCGCTCCCTGTTTCGCAGGTTCAACCACCTCAACTTTCGCGCCTTCGGTGAGACGGTCGATGCCGTCGGTGACCACGCGGTCGCCGGCGGAGAGCCCGGCGCTGATGACCACCGTCTGGCTGTCCTGAATCCCGGTTTTCACCAGATGCTTGCTCACTTTATTGTCGCTGTTCAGCACCCAGACAAAGCTTCCTTCGTTACCCATTTGCAGCGCTGCGGTGGGGATCACTACCGCGTTCTCTTCGGTAGCGACCAGCATTCGCGCGTTGACGAACTGGTTCGGGAAGAGGGCATCGTCCTGGTTGTTAAAGCGCGCCTTCAGCTTGATGGTGCCGGTGGTGGTATCGATCTGGTTGTCCAGACTGAGCAGGGAACCCTCGCTCAGCTTCTGCTTGTTGGTGCGGTCCCAGGCTTCCACCACCAGGCCTTTGCCGGTTTTTTGCGCCTGCATGACGGTTGCGATATCGCTTTCCGGCAGGGTAAAGACTAAATCAATCGGGTGGGTCTGGGTGATCACCACGATGCCCGTGGTGTCGCCGCTGGAGATCTGGTTACCGATATCGACCTGCTTCAGGCCCACGCGTCCGTCAATCGGGGCGGTGATGCGGCTCCAGTCGAGCTGCAGCTGCGCGCTGGCGACGGCGGCCTCGTCGGCTTTGATGGTGCCCTGCGTTTCGCTGACCAGCGACTGCTGGGTGTCCAGCTCCTGACGAGAAACGAGGTTGGTTTTCACCAGCTGCTGGTAGCGCGCCAGATCGCGACGGGCGTTGGCGAGGGTGGCTTTGTCTTTCGCGAGCTGCCCCTGCGCCTGAGCGAGGGCGACTTTAAACTGGCTCGGGTCGATTTCCGCCAGCAGATCGCCCGCTTTGACCTGCTGACCTTCCTGGAAGTGGATCGCGATGAGCTGACCGTCAACGCGGCTGCGCACCGTGGCGGTGTTGGCGGCGGTAATGGTTCCGAGCCCCGTCAGATAACGCGGAACGGCTTTGCTCACCGCCGTCGCCGCCTGAACCGGTGCCAGCGCGCCGCCGCGCATGCCGTGACGGCCGCCGCCAGCCGGGCGCTGGGCCTGGCTGCTGGCGCCAGCGGGAGCGGCGGAGTTCGCAGATTGACTGTGCCAGTACCAGGCGGCGGCAAGGACCACCACAATGATGCCAGCGGCGATTGCCCAGCGGGATTTGTTACTGCCTTTCATCGTTATACGTTCTCATCCTGAATACTTCGGGGAATGATACTAGTTTAGTCAGCTAACACAGCGGAAAAATGGAGGAAATATGGAAGACTGTCAGGAATGGTCTGAGTGTGGCGATCGTTTTAGCCGGGTAAGGCGAAGCCGCCACCCGGCACAACCGCATTAGCTAAACATCACCTGCGCCCAGCGCGCCAGCCCTGCGGTAACGGAGCCAAAGTCATCCCCACCGGCAATCGGAATGCCCGGCAGCTGTTCCGCCAGCGCTTTCTTGATCAGCGGCGAACGGGCGCTACCGCCGGTCAAGTAGATCACATCCGGCTTCTCTTTGCCGTTCTCCAGCGCCAGCTGGACCTGCTCCAGAATGCGCTGCAGCGGCTGAGCAAGCGCCATTTCCAGCCCCTCCTGTGAAATCGCCGTGGTCAGATCCTCGCTGATAAACGGCAAGGAGACCGCACGTTCAGGACGGTCGGAAAGGGCGATTTTGCACTCCTCCGCAGTTCGCACCACGCGGTAGCTCAGGCGCTGACGCCACACTTTATACAGCAGGGCGACCTTCTCGGCATCCTGCGCGTCGCGCACCAGATCGTTGAGGAAGCGCCCGTTCGCGGTGCTGTAAAAATCACTCTGCGCCGGAACGTCGTTGATGGCAATCGCGTTCCACCACGGCAGGATCGGCAGGGCGATGCCTTTTTCCGTTTGCCCGCCCATGCCCAGCAGCGGCATCAGGCTCTTAAAGGCCAGGGCGATATCCAGATCGTTACCGCCTACGCGGCAGCCGCTGTGCCCGAGCAGGCTGTTTTCGCGGTCACGACGGTGATGCCACTGCGGTCCCATCAGCAGCAGCGAGCAGTCCGTTGTACCGCCCCCGATGTCGACGACCAGCACGCGCTTCTCTTCCGTCAGCGTGGCTTCAAAATCCAGCCCCGCCGCAACCGGCTCGTACTGAAACACCACGTCGCGGAATCCCGCCCGGTGCGCCGCACGTTCAAGGATCCCCTGCGCCTGCTGGTTGGCTTCGTCACCGCCCAGCCCCTGGAAGTTGATCGGGCGGCCAATCACCGCCTGGGTGATAGTATCCGGCACCTGCGACTGCGCCTGATTGCGGATATGCAGCATCATGGCGCACACCAGATCTTCAAACATCGCCACCTGCTGCGGCTTCAGGCCGCTCGCGCCGAGGAAGGACTTTGGCGATTTAACGAAGTAGACCTCTTCCGGGTCTTCAATGTAATGCCCGAGCGAGGAAAGGCCAAACTGCACGCTGGAAGGGGTAACGTCGATGTCTTCCTCGCGGTTAAAGCTGACCGCCCGACGCAGCAACGCCTGGGTTTCCGCCGCGGTAGCCGGAACCTGATGGTGGCGGAACAGCCACTCGCTCACCGCTTCGCGCGTTGGCGCGCAGAGCATTGACGGCAGCAGCGTGCTCTCTTTTTCCATTTTCAGAAGCTGCGGTTGGCCGTTTTGCATGATCGCAACCGAGCAGTTTGCCGTACCGTAGTCAAATCCAATAAACACGATTAATCCCCATGCCGGTGAGAAGGGGCGAGACTTTAACGAAATGTCTGCATCGCGACAACAGGAATATGAAAGCAAGGCGAAACAAGGTCTTTCCGTTTATGCTGATAAAAATAAAAAAGGAGCAGCGATGTATACCCTGACGTGGCAACCCCCTTACGACTGGCAGTGGATGTTTGGCTTTCTCGGCGCGCGTGCGGTGACGGGCATTGAAACCGTCACGAGCGACTACTACGAGCGCAGCTTTGCCTGCGACGGCCATCAGGGGATATTTCGCGTGACGCCGGATATCGCTACCCACACGCTGATTGTGACGCTCAGCCCGGGGTTGGTTCCGGTTGCGCAGACGTGTCTTGAACGCATCGCGCGCCTGTTCGATCTCGCCTGTAACCCGCAGCACATCGCGGATACGCTGGGGGATCTCGGCGCTGCCCGCCCCGGCTTGCGTCTGCCGGGGGCGATGGATGCGTACGAGCAGGGCGTACGGGCCATTCTCGGGCAGTTGGTCAGCGTGGCGATGGCGGCGAAACTGGCTTCCCGCGTTGTCGCCCTGTGCGGTGAGCCGGTGAAGGATGCACCGGGTTATGTCTGCTTTCCCTCCCCGCAAGCGCTGGCCGCTGCCGATCCGCTGGCGCTAAAGGCGCTCGGGATGCCGGTAAAACGCGCGGAGGCGCTGATTCATCTGGCGCAGTCGGTTGTTGACGGGACGTTTCCGTTGACGCCGCCCGAGGACGTTGAGGCGGGCATGAAGGCGCTACAGCAGCGGCCGGGCATCGGGCGCTGGACGGCAAATTACCTGGCCCTGAGAGGCTGGCAGGCGAAAGATGTGTTCCTGCCGGATGATTATCTGATTAAGCAACGCTTCGCCGGGATGACCCCTGCGCAGATCCGTCGTTACGCCGAGCGCTGGCAGCCGTGGCGCTCCTACGCGCTGCTGCACATCTGGTATACCGACGGCTGGACGCCGTCAGTTGATGGCGAAATAACTGGTGTTGAGCAGTAGATCCAGCGGCTGCGGCTCGGCGATGGTGTCGCCATAGATAAAATCAATGCCGATGCCGGAAAGCGTATCCATCATGATGGGCTGGTTGCAGGGGCCCGCGATGGTTTTCATCCCCAGACGCTGGGCGTGGCCCTGAACAATGGTCACCATCATCTCATCCATCAGATTACCATACACGTTGCTCACCACCTCGGCGTCGAGCATCAGATAATCGGCCATGTTCGGGCTCAGGTGGCTGAAGACGTTCATGTCGCGCCCTATCTGGCTGAAGATCACCCGGCAGCCCGCCTGGCGAAGCTTTTGCAGCCCTCGCTGCAGGTTCTCATCCGGATTACACACCACGTCGCTCGCGATAGCCAGATGCAGCAGACGGCCCGGCATGGGGCTGTTATCGAGCAGGTCGAGGAGTTCATCGACCAGCGTTACGCTGGCTAAACCGGCGGCAGAAAGCGGCAGTGCTACCCCCATCCCTTTACGGGCGACCTGTGCGGCAGAGGTGCGGAAAAACTCACCAAAGATACGTCTGTCGAGGGCGTGCAGCAGTTCGGGCTCCGCCAGACCAGAACGGAAGGCGTGCTCCTCCTGGACTTCACCCTGGCTGGTCCACAGGCGTAGCGAAATCAGCCAGAAGTTACAGCTTTCCGGTATGCGCGGGGAGGCGACGCTGCGGGCTATCATCATCAGATGATTGTCTTTGATCATATGCCACTGTTCGTCCAGCGACATCATGCTGCGCGCGCTCCGATCCCGCTCCTGCTGCGGTTCGTACACCGTCACGATGCCGCGGCCGCTGTTCTTCGAGGCATAACAGGCAATATCCGCCTGCGACATCACTTCTGACGCCTGGTTATTATGCTCATCAATCAGCGTGATCCCTGCGCTGGCGCCAATCCGGTGCAGGCGACCTTCCCACATAAAGTGATAGTCATTGATGGAATGGATCAAACGCCCGGTGATATAGCGCGCGCTCTCAATATTACAGTCCGGCAGCAGCAGCCCAAACTCGTCGCCGCCCAGGCGCGCCAGCACGTCGCTGGAGCGAAGCATGGTTAACATCATGGAAGAGAGTTCCCGCAGCAGGGCATCTCCCGCCGCATGGCCTGCGCTATCATTGACGGCTTTGAAGCGGTCCAGATCGATAAAGACCAGCGCATGACGCTGACGCGTCTCGCGAACGGTTTGCAGAAGCCGTTTGAGATGGTTTTCGAAGCTGACCCGATTTGCCAGGTGGGTGAGGGCATCGTGCGACGCGCTGTAGCTTAGCTGACGCAGCATTTTGCGCGACTCGGTGACGTCCTGAATAACGATCACCGAGCCAATACTGTGCCCATCAAGGGTACTGAGTGGCGTAATGCTGTAGTGGATATCAAACGATCCGCCGGTGCGGCAGTTCAGCACTACATCCTGGTCGATATCGGAGCGTGACATATCGCCGCTGTGAATATTCTCCATCAGCGGGCCCCGTTCCCCAAAGGTGATGTGTAACACCTTCAGGATCGGCTGGCCGATGGCCTCGGTCTGCAGCCAGCCGCTCATCTTCTCGGCGACCGGGTTCATAAAGGTGACGTTCATGTCGATATCGGTACAGAGCACCGCTTCGCCGATGGAGTCGAGCGTGATGTGCAGACGCTCTTTTTCCTGAAACAGCGCTTCGTTAAGCTCCTTCACCTCGGTCATGTCCATATTGATGCCGAGCAAACGTTCGACTTCACCCTCTTTATTCAGCACCCGGTTGGCCAGGGAGCGTATATGGCGCACGCCTTCCTTCACGCGGATACGGAATTCAAGCTTAAACGGCAGACGAGAAACCAGTGAATCCCGCAGCACCTGCTCCGCATGGGCGCGATCTTCCGGCAATATTCTTTCGTGCCAGAGCTGCCAGGTGGGCTTAATGTGCGGCGGAATTTCATACAGCTCAAACATCCGCTTATCCCAGCTGATGATGTCTGGCTCCAGATCCCACTCCCAGATGCCGATGCCGCCCGCTTCGTTGGCCAGCGTAATGCGCTCCATCAGCCGTTTATTGACCCACTCGGTCTGCTTCAGGTCGTTAATGTCTTCAATCTGGGCGATGAAATAGAGCGGTGAGCCATCGGCATGGCGCACGACGGAGACGGCCAGAAGCGCCCAGACGACCTCTCCGTTGCGCGTGTAATAGCGCTTTTCAAGGGTGTAGGTGTTGATCTCGCCGTTGACCAGCTGTTCCAGCTGTTCCAGGTCGGTATGCAAATCTTCCGGCCAGGTGAGCTGCTGGAAGGTGAGCGACTGTAGCTCGGTCTGGCTGTAACCGAGGAAATTGCACAGCGCCTTGTTGGCCTGAAGCCACTGGCCCTCCATGCTGACTAACGCCATACCGATGGCGGAATACTCCATTGCATTACGAAAGCGCTCTTCGCTCTCGGTGATGTGTTTGCGTTCGGCACGGAAGGCATACATCACCATGGTCATCACGTTAGCGGGGAGGAGGAGCATCAGGAACGGCAGCCACGGCGCGTTCATCATCGGCCCGGCATGTTGGGTGGTCAGCGCCGAAGGGTTATGGGCAATCATCAGTGAAACGACCATCACGGTAACCAGAAACACCATGAACGCTTCCATCCGCGGCAAGCGCACGGCGCTCCACATCAGCAGGACAATCACGCAGGTAAAGGGCCACGGCAGCCAGGTGATGGATGCCCAACTGAGGGCCAGCGTTACGGCCATGGTAACCAGGGTTTCCAGCAGCAATCTCGGGTCACGGTGGCGGAGCAGGTAATGGGATTTAAACAGCAGCCCCAGCGGCACCAGCGCCAGCGCGCCAATGGATTCAGATAGCACCCAGACGATGAAATTACGCAGCGGCTCAGGGCCGGGGATCAGAAGCGTCATCAGAATACCGCCCACCAGCGGTGGCACCACCGCGCTGCCTATTGCCAGGCGGATCCAGTCGTTTAAATTTTGCAGCGGGTTGTACCACGGAAGCAGCTTGCGCAGTAATACGGCACCGATGATGGCCTCAATAACGTTTATTGCGGTGTAGGTGGGGTTTATCGACGCCCAGGAGAACACCATCCACGAGGCCAGAATATTGCCAAATGAACAGGCCAGGGCTATCCCGGGCCACATTTTTCCTGCATGGCGGTAAAACGCCACCATCATAATGGCGGTAGGAAACCAGAGTGGCGCCAGCAGGGTACCGAAGCGGGTAAGCTCCAGCGAAAATAAGGTAAAGATAAAGGTGACCAGGCCCAGACAGACAAGTCGTAATAAAGGATGTGGGGTGGTAACCAAAACCCGCTGGTATTGTTTATTCATTACCGCTTTATCCAGAGACGCCATGCCGTCAGGAGAGAAGTGCGCACGAGTGAATTTGATAATTTGGTTTATGCTAGTACAAACAATTTACAATTCATATGGCGACTGCTCATAATTTGACATCATAGACTTATTAAATAGTTACTCGCTAAAAAATTCCTGTTAAACGCTGAAAAAACGGTCATTAAAATTTCTCTCAGGGAGCAATGCGCCACTTTTAAGCCTGTCTCGCAGAACCTGCGCATTCGACTGGTATCACGCCCGCGAAATCCCTATAATTGCCGCGTTTGACGCTCCGGCGTCGTCCTTCCTTAACATCCAGGTTATTCAGGTCGCTAAATTTATGACTGATAAGTCTCATCAGTGCGTCATTATAGGCATCGCCGGCGCATCGGCTTCAGGTAAAAGTCTAATTGCCAGTACGCTTTATCGCGAACTGCGTGAACAGGTAGGTGATGAGCATATCGGCGTCATTCCCGAAGACAGCTACTACAAAGATCAATCCCATCTGTCGATGGAAGAACGTGTAAAAACCAACTACGACCACCCGAATGCGATGGATCACAGTTTACTGTTCCAGCATTTAGAAGCGCTTAAGAGCGGCCAGGCGATCGAACTGCCCGTTTACAGTTACGTAGAACACACCCGTACCCAGGAAACGATCCGCATCGAGCCGAAGAAGGTCATTATCCTTGAAGGCATCCTGCTCCTGACCGATGCTCGCCTGCGTGAATCCATGAACTTCTCCATCTTCGTCGATACCCCGCTGGATATCTGCCTGATGCGCCGCATTAAGCGTGACGTTAACGAGCGCGGCCGTTCGATGGACTCCGTCATGGCGCAATACCAGAAAACGGTCCGTCCGATGTTCCTGCAGTTTATTGAACCATCCAAACAATACGCCGATATCATCGTGCCTCGCGGGGGCAAAAACCGCATTGCTATTGATATCTTAAAAGCGAAAATCAGCCAGTTTTTTGAATAAGCCGCGCGAATTGTGTACCGTTCAGAGATAACTTGGTTTTACCCTGAGCGTTCAACGGCTCAGGGTACGATGCATGAAAGGAGAAAGAACCATGCGTCTTTGCGATCGTGATATTGAAGCCTGGCTGGATGAAGGCCGCTTGTCTATTACCCCACGTCCCCCCGTGGAGCGCATCAATGGGGTGACCGTTGATGTACGGTTGGGGAATAAATTCCGCACCTTTAGCGGTCATACCGCGCCGTTCATCGACCTCAGCGGGCCGAAGGATGAAGTCAGCGCCGCGCTCGATCGCGTCATGAGTGATGAAATCATCATTGACGAAGGTGAAGCTTTTTATCTGCACCCGGGTGAACTGGCGCTGGCGGTGACGTATGAATCCGTGACCCTGCCTGCGGATCTCGTCGGCTGGCTTGATGGCCGTTCTTCTCTGGCCCGCCTGGGGTTGATGGTTCACGTGACCGCGCACCGTATCGACCCAGGCTGGTCCGGCCGTATCGTGCTGGAGTTCTTCAATGCCGGTAAACTGCCGCTGGCGCTGCGCCCCCGAATGATGATCGGTGCGTTAAGCTTTGAACCGCTGACAGGCCCGGCAGACAGGCCTTATAACCGCCGCCAGGACGCAAAATACCGCGACCAGCAGGGTGCGGTTGCCAGCCGTATTGATAAAGACTGATCGTTAGTCCATTGAGGATGCCATGAGAAGAGTTCTGACAACGCTGATGATTTTGCTGGTAGTGCTGGTTGCTGGCCTTTCGGCGTTGGTTCTGCTGGTTAACCCGAATGATTTCCGCGCTTACATGGTGCGGCAGGTCGAGGCACGCAGTGGTTACCAACTGAAGCTTGACGGGCCGCTGCGCTGGCACGTCTGGCCGCAGCTCAGCATTCTCTCTGGCCGCATGTCGTTAACCGCGCCGGGCGCGGCACAGCCGCTGGTCTCTGCGGACAACATGCGTCTCGATGTGGCGCTGATCCCGCTCATCTCCCATCAGCTGCAGGTTAATCAGGTGATGCTGAAGGGCGCGGTCATTCAGCTTACCCCTCAGACCGAAGCCGTGCGCGACGCGAATGCGCCGGTTGCGCCGCGCGAGAATACCTTACCGGATGAACCGTCCGATACGGGCTGGTCCTTTGATATAGGCAAACTGAAAGTGGCCGATAGCGTGCTGGTGTTCCAGCATGAGGATCAGGAGCAGGTCACCGTTCGTAACATCAGCCTGCAGATGGAACAGGATGAACACCATCTTGCGTCGCTGGAATTTAGCGGACGGATAAACCGCGACCAGCGCGATCTGTCCCTCTCGTTGAATGCAAACGTGAATGCGTCGGACTACCCGCATCAGCTGACGGCCGACATCCAGCAGCTTAGCTGGCAGCTGACGGGAGCGGATCTCCCAACCCAGGGGATCGCCGGGCAGGGGACGCTGCAGGCCGTATGGCGCGAAGAGCAAAAACAGCTGGCGCTGGATAACCTTAACCTGCAGGCCAACGACAGCAGCCTGAAAGGGCAGGCGAGCGTCACGCTCGACGATAAGCCGAAGTGGGTGCTGAACCTGCAGTTTGACAAGCTCAACCTGGAGAACATCCTGCCACCGGTGCCGGCAAGCGCAACGGACAGCGATGCCGTGCAGACGGGGCAAAGCCAGTCACCGGTGTCGCGTCCGGTTATCTCATCCAACCTTGAACAGCCTGACTATAACGTGCTGCGCGGCTTCACGGCGGATATTCTGCTGAAAGCCAACAGCGTGCGCTGGCGCGGTATTGATTTTACCGACGTGAGCGGCCAGATGTTCAACCACAACGGGTTGCTGGTAATTTCAGAACTGAGCGGCAAAATGGGGGCGGGTCACCTGTCACTTCCGGGTACGCTGGACGTGCGTAAGGACGTTGCCAGCGCTGAATTCCAGCCGCGTCTCGACAACGTTGAGATTGGCAGCATCCTCAAAGCCTTTAACTATCCGATATCCCTGACGGGTCAGCTGACGCTGGCGGGCGATTTCTCAGGCACCAAAATTGATGCCAACGCCTTCCGCCGTGAGTGGCAGGGCGAGGCGCATGTTGACCTGAAAGATTCGCGAATGGAAGGGCTCAACTTCCAGCAGCTGGTTCAGCAGGCGGTGGAGCGCAGCAGCGATGTTAAAGCCCAGGAAAACTACGACAGCGCAACTCGCCTCGACAGCTTCACCACTGACCTGACGCTGGATAACGGGGTGCTGACGCTGGCCGGGATGCAGGGAACTTCATCTATGCTGTCGTTAACCGGAGAAGGCTCGCTGGATCTGGTCAAAGAGACGGCGGACACGCGCTTTAACGTCCGGGTGCTTTCCGGCTGGCAGGGCGAAAGCAAGCTGATTGACTTCCTCAAAGAGACGCCGGTTCCGCTTAGCGTATACGGCAAATGGCAGGCGCTGAACTACAGCCTTCAGGTAGATCAGATCCTGCGTAAGCATCTGCAGGATGAAGCGAAGCGCCGGCTCAACAGCTGGGCGGATCGTAATAAAGATTCCCAGAACGGCAAGGATGTGAAGAAGCTGCTGGATAAGCTTTGACGGCGGTGTGGCCTGATGGCCTCACCCCGACCCTCTCCCACGGGAGAGAGAGCAAACACTAAAACGGCAACGGGGTTGCCGTTTTGTTTTACCTAAACCTCAAAATCCAGCTCATCCTCATCCCGCAGTGGAATAAGCTGCACTTTCTGCACGCGATGGTTTTCAATCTGCAGGGTTTTAAGCAGATAGTCGCCCACCTGAACCTCTTCTCCCGGCTGCGGGATGCGCTGCAAATACTCCATCAGCAGACCGGCAATGGTGTGGTATTCCCGTTTTTCATCCAGCGGTAGCGGCACGTACTGCACAAGGTCTTCCAGCGGCATGTGGCCGTTGGCCGTCCACGAGCCGTCAGCGTTTTTCTGAATGTCGTGGCGGGCATCAATCTCATCCACCTCGTTTGGCAGATTACCGGCGATGGTTTCCATTACGTCGCTGAGCGTGACCAGCCCTTCCACCGAACCAAATTCATCCACCACAAACGCGAAGTGGGTGCGCGCGTTGCGGAACTGCTCCAGCGCGGAGAGCAGCGGAAGCGCTTCCGGGAAGACCAGCGGCTGGCGTACCAGTGCGCGCAGGTTGAGCGGCTCGGCGTGCAGCTGCTGCTGGAGCAGGTCAATCACGTGTACCACCCCCAGCAGTTCCTCTTCCTCTTCACCGCCGGTGACCACCACGCGGGTGTGCTGGTTTTTATCCAGCAGGGCGCGGATCTGCTCTTCCGGTGCCGTGAGGTCAATATGCTCAATGTCATGCCGGGAGGTCATGATGCTGCTGACCGTGCGCTGATTCAGGTTGAGCACGCGCTCGATCATCAGCCGCTCCTGCGGGTTAAAGATTTGCCCGTCGCTGTGATCGGCCAACAGGGCAGAGGATTCGGCGTCCAGCTCGGCATCCTCTTTCCTGCCGCTCAACAGGCGCATAACGGTGTCGGCCGTGCGCTGGCGCAGGGTCTGATTCGCGGAGAGAAACCGGCGGCGGTTAAATATCGCCAGCTGGTTGAGCGCTTCAATCATGACGGAGAAGCCAATGGCGGCGTACAGGTAGCCTTTCGGAATGTGGAAGCCGAAACCGTCGGCGACCAGGCTGAAGCCAATCATCAGCAAGAAGCTGAGACAGAGGATCACGATTGTCGGGTGGCTGTTCACAAAGCGGGTCAGTGCTTTGCTCGCCATCACCATCAGCGTGATGGCGATGATTACCGCGGCCATCATGACGGCGAGATGGTCCACCATCCCGACGGCGGTAATCACCGAATCCAGGGAGAAGACTGCATCGAGCACCACAATTTGCGCCACCACCGGCCAGAATCTCGCCCCGCGTCGCTGGGTCGGGTTCTCGCTGTCCTTGCCTTCGAGCCGCTCGTTAAGCTCCACCGTGGCTTTGAACAGCAGGAACAGCCCGCCGAAGAGCATGATCAGGTCGCGCGCGCTAAAGCTCAGGCCGCGAACAGAGAACAGAGGCTGAGTGAGCGTGACCATCCAGGAGATAGAGGCCAGCAGCAGTAAACGCATCACCATCGCCAGCAGCAGACCCGTCACGCGCGCGCGGTCGCGCTGGGAAGGGGGCAGTTTTTCAGCGAGGATGGCGATAAACACCAGATTATCAATACCGAGCACTAATTCGATGACGACCAGCGTCACCAGCCCGGCCCAGATTGATGGATCGGCAATCCATTCCATAGTAATAGCAATACCTTCTGTTATATGACGAATGTCACACTTCGATCATGGATAAAGCTGGGGGAAAATGCAATGTCGGGCTGAGATTTCTCTTAATACGATGCGTAAAAAAGAGAGCAGTCTCAGGTGAGTGTAAATAAGCAAAATACGTATATTTTATTATTCAGAGTGCCTTTTAGGATATATCGCAGATAATGGTTTTTACTCTCTTTTTGTCAATATAAAGAAAATCCTAAAAGGTCAAAACTTTGCTCTTAATATTAATCTTAAAAACAGATATTAGGACAGTTGTCTCCTTGCCTGCTATTAGGTTAGCTGCAACAATTCTCCCAGCATCAAATGTTAAATCTTGTTGTTGCTATTATTGTTTTGGTCTTCGGAATGGTCATTCATTATCCGTTGTGTATTTCAAGCGGCTGATATATTTCCAGAAGACCTTACTCAAGAGGGTGTCTATCCATAACACATTGTTTAGTCAGTGGATTGGTAACTGAAAGCCAAGGGCGGTAGCGTGCCTGAAAGCGTGTGAATCAGCCTCGATTATTCTGTCAATAGCCAATGGATGAATAAGCTTTTTTTAGGACTGATGCCAGTTATATTTCTATTTGATTAACTGCATGCTGAAACCCAATACGTCTCAGGCTTATTTAAATTGCACAGGATAATTACTCTGCCAAAGTGATAAATAATCAATGATGAAATCCAAAATGAAATTGATGCCATTATTGGTGTCTGTGACCTTGATGAGTGGTTGCACGGTCTTTCCCGGCAGCAATATGTCAACAATGGGTAAGGATGTGATCAAGCAACAGGATGCCGATTTTGATCTCGACAAAATGGTGAATGTTTATCCACTTACGCCACGTCTGGTCGAACAATTACGTCCACGTCCGAATGTTGCCCAGCCGAATATGTCTCTGGACCAGGAAATTGCCTCCTATCAGTATCGCGTGGGGCCGGGTGACGTGATCAACGTGACCGTCTGGGATCACCCTGAACTGACCACGCCTGCGGGCCAGTACCGTAGCTCAAGCGACACCGGGAACTGGGTACAGTCAGATGGCACCATGTTCTATCCGTACATTGGTAAAGTGCATGTCGCCGGGAAAACGCTTGCCGAGATCCGTAGTGATATTACCGGCCGCTTAGCGCAGTACATCGCCGACCCGCAGGTGGACGTTAATATCGCCGCATTCCGCTCGCAAAAAGCCTATATCTCCGGTCAGGTGAATAAATCCGGCCAGCAGGCCATCACCAACGTTCCGCTCACCGTTCTGGACGCCATTAACGCCGCGGGCGGCTTAACCGACGGCGCCGACTGGCGCAACGTGGTGCTGACCCACAACGGCAAAGAGCAGCGCATTTCGCTGCAGGCGCTGATGCAAAACGGCGACCTGACCCAGAACCGCCTGCTCTATCCGGGCGATATTCTCTACGTACCACGCAACGACGATCTGAAAGTCTTCGTGATGGGTGAAGTGAAGAAACAGAGCACCCTCAAAATGGACTTCAGCGGCATGACCCTGACCGAAGCGCTGGGCAATGCTGAAGGTATCGATCTGACCACCTCTAACGCGACCGGTATCTTCGTCATCCGTCCGCTGAAGGGTGAAGGCAGTGCGAAGGGCAAGATTGCCAACATCTACCAGCTGGATATGTCCGATGCGACGTCTCTGGTGATGGCGACGGAGTTCCGTCTCCAGCCATACGATGTGGTTTACGTCACCACCGCGCCGGTTGCCCGCTGGAACCGTCTGATCAACCAGTTGCTG
Organism: Enterobacter cloacae complex sp. P6RS; assembly: GCF_014982245.1. Taxonomy (NCBI): domain Bacteria; kingdom Pseudomonadati; phylum Pseudomonadota; class Gammaproteobacteria; order Enterobacterales; family Enterobacteriaceae; genus Enterobacter; species Enterobacter cloacae complex sp. P6RS. The sequence goes on along the minus strand of NZ_JADCLB010000005.1, from coordinate 28,637 downwards.
CCAACCATCAGTGGCGTTCGCTACATGACGGATACGGCGCGCGACATTCATACCTGGTAATCCGCGATGTTTAACAAAATTCTGGTGGTATGCGTGGGGAACATTTGCCGTTCCCCCACGGCTGAACGGCTGTTGAAACAGTACCAGCCCGAGTTAACGGTCGAGTCCGCAGGGCTGGGCGCGCTGGTGGGCAAAGGTGCCGACGAGCGCGCCGCGAGCGTGGCCCGCGATCACAACCTCTCTCTTGACGGGCATATCGCCCGCCAGGTCACCGGCCGCATGTGCCGGGAGTATGACCTGATTCTGGCAATGGAAAAACGCCATATTCATGCGCTATGCGATATCGCTCCGGAGATGCGCGGCAAGGTGATGCTGTTTGGTCACTGGGACAACGAACGCGAAATCCCCGATCCGTATCGCAAGAGCCATGAAGCCTTCGAGGCGGTTTACACCTTACTTGACCAGTCTGCCCAACAGTGGGCGCAGGCACTGAAAGCTCAGCAGGGATAACAATGACAGAAAAAACAAGACCTTCTGCCGCCCCGACTTCGGGCAGTGATGAAATTGATATTGGTCGCCTGGTCGGCACGGTTATCGAGGCAAAGTGGTGGGTGCTTGGCATTACCGCCGTGTTTGCCGCAGCGGCCGTCGTGTATACGCTGTTCGCTACACCTATCTACAGCGCCGACGCGCTGGTGCAGATCGAGCAGAATACCGGCAACTCGCTGGTGCAGGATATCGGCTCCGCGCTGGCGAACAAACCGCCAGCATCCGACGCTGAAATTCAGCTGATCCAGTCGCGTCTGGTGCTGGGTAAAACGGTTCACGACCTCGGACTCGACATCTCCGTCACCAAAAATACGTTCCCGATCTTCGGTGCCGGCTGGGACCGTCTGATGGGGCGCAGCAATGACACCGTAAAGGTCACTGACTTTGTGCTGCCGAAAGGGGCGGGGGATCAAACCTTCACCCTGACGGTGCTGGGCCCGAAACAGTATCAGCTGACCAGCGATGCGGGCTTTAGCGCACGCGGCGAAGTGGGGCAGATGCTGAACAAAGATGGCGTTAGCATGATGGTTAGCGCGATCCACGCCCAGGAGGGCGGTGAATTCACCGTCACCAAATTCTCCACGCTGGGAATGATCAACAATCTGCAGAACAACCTGACCGTCACGGAAAACGGTAAGGACACCGGCGTGCTGAGCATGACCTTTACCGGTGAAGATAAGGATCAAATTCGCGACATCCTGAACAGCATTACCCGCAACTACCTTGAGCAGAACGTCGAGCGCAAGTCGGCGGAAGCGGCGAAAAGCCTGGCGTTCCTCGCTAAACAGCTCCCTGAAGTGCGTGCCCGTCTGGACGATGCCGAGAACAAGCTGAACGCCTACCGTCAGGATAAAGACTCCGTCGACCTGCCGCTGGAGGCGAAATCGGTTCTCGACTCGATGGTGAATATTGATGCGCAGCTCAACGAGCTGACCTTCAAAGAGGCGGAGATTTCCAAGCTTTACACCAAACGCCACCCGGCCTACCGCACGCTGCTGGAGAAGCGCCGCACTCTCGAAGAGGAGAAGGCAAAGCTGAACGACCGCGTGACCGCGATGCCGAAAACGCAGCAGGAGATCGTGCGTCTGACCCGCGACGTGGAATCCGGACAGCAGGTTTACATGCAGCTGCTGAACAAACAGCAGGAGTTGAAAATCACCGAGGCCAGCACCGTGGGTGACGTGCGCATCGTCGACCCGGCCATTACCCAGCCTGGCGTACTGAAGCCGAAGAAAGCGCTGATTATTCTCGGCAGCATCATTCTTGGCCTGATGCTCTCTATCGTTGGCGTGCTGCTGCGCTCGCTGTTCAACCGCGGTATCGAAAGCCCGCAGGTGCTGGAAGAGAGTGGTATCAACGTCTATGCCAGCATTCCGCTGTCTGAGTGGCAAAAATCCCGTGACAGCGTCAAGACCATCAAGGGCGTTAAGCGTTACAAACAGAGCCAGCTGCTGGCCGTGGGTAACCCAACCGACCTGGCGATTGAAGCGATCCGCAGCCTGCGTACCAGTCTGCACTTCGCCATGATGCAGGCTAAAAACAACGTCCTGATGTTAACCGGCGTCAGCCCGTCAATCGGTAAGACCTTTGTCTGTGCCAACCTGGCGGCCGTGGTGAGCCAGACCAACAAGCGCGTGCTGCTGATCGACTGCGATATGCGTAAGGGTTATACCCACGAACTGCTGGGCACCAACAACGTGAACGGTCTGTCGGAAATCCTGCTGGGTCAGGGAGAGATTAGCCAGAGCGCCAAGCCGACCTCGATTCCGAGATTCGACCTGATCCCGCGTGGTCAGGTGCCGCCGAACCCGTCTGAACTGCTGATGAGCGAACGCTTCACCCAGCTGATTGAGTGGGCGAGCAAAAACTATGACCTGGTGCTTATCGATACGCCGCCAATTCTGGCCGTGACCGATGCCGCCGTGGTTGGCCGTCATGCGGGTACCACGCTGATGGTGGCACGCTATGCGGTGAACACCCTGAAGGAAGTGGAAACCAGCCTGAGCCGCTTCGAGCAGAACGGCATTGAGGTGAAAGGGGTCATCCTGAACTCCATCTTCCGTCGTGCGACCGGGTACCAGGATTACGGTTATTACGAGTACGAATACAAGTCTGACAGCAAATAACAAAACACCCCCCCTCACCCTAACCCTCTCTCCTGAGGGGAGAGGGAACTGTCCGGTGCCGCCTTTCACCCTCTCCCCTCAGGGGAGAGGGCCGGGGTGAGGGGTAGGAGGAAAAGATGACCACACAACGCCCTTTAGTTTCTATCTATATGCCGACATGGAACCGTCAGCAGCTGGCGATCCGCGCTATTAAGTCGGTCTTACGTCAGGATTACGATAACTGGGAACTGATCATCGTGGATGACTGTTCTTCCTCGTATGAACAGCTGCAAAAATTTGTCACCGAACTCAACGATCCGCGCGTGATGTATACCCATAACCCGATTAACTCCGGGGCGTGCGCGGTGCGTAATCAGGCGATTATGCAGGCCAAAGGGCAGTATCTGACCGGCATCGACGATGACGACGAATGGACGCCGAACCGCCTGTCCGTCTTCCTTTCGCATAAAGAGCAGCTGGTCACGCACGCTTTTCTGTATGCCAACGACTATGTCTGCCAGGGCGAGGTTTACTCGCAGCCCGCGAGCCTGCCGCTGTACCCGAAATCACCGTACTCTCGTCGCCTGTTCTACAAGCGCAACATTATCGGTAATCAGGTCTTTACCTGGGCCTGGCGCTTTAAGGAGTGCCTGTTCGATACCGAGCTGAAGGCCGCGCAGGATTACGACATCTTCTTGCGGATGGTGGTGGAGTACGGCGAGCCGTGGAAAGTGGAAGAGGCCACGCAGATCCTGCACATCAACCACGGGGAGATGCAGATCACCTCCTCACCGAAGAAGTTTTCAGGCTACTTCCATTTTTACCGCAAGCACAAGGACAAGTTTGACCGTGCCAGCCGCAAGTATCAGCTCTTTACCCTGTATCAGATCCGCAATAAGCGCATGAACTGGCGCACGCTGCTGACGCTGCTGTCGGTGCGTAACGGCAAGCGTCTCGCTGACGGGCTTCGGGGGAAATAATGTTTCTTGAAGATTGCCGCGCAAACAGCTGGAGCCTTCGCCCGTGCTGCATGGTTCTGGCGTACCGCATCGCGCACTTTTGCTCGGTGTGGCGCAAGAAAAACGTACTGAACAATATCTGGGCGGCACCGATTCTGGTGCTGTACCGCATCATCACCGAATGCTTTTTTGGCTATGAAATCCAGGCCGCTGCCACCATTGGCCGCCGCTTTACCATCCACCACGGCTATGCGGTCGTCATTAACAAGTTCGTGGTTGCGGGCGATGATTTCACCATTCGCCACGGTGTGACGATCGGCAACCGCGGGCCGGACAGCCTGGCCTGCCCGGTGATCGGCAATAACGTCGAGCTGGGGGCGAACGTGGTGATGATTGGCGACATTACGATTGGTAACAACGTGACGATCGGGGCGGGCAGCGTGGTGCTGGACAGCATTCCGGATAACGCGCTGGTGGTGGGAGAGAAAGCCCGCGTGAAGGTGATTAAATGAACATTCTGCAATTTAATGTACGCCTCGCAGAAGGCGGAGCGGCAGGCGTGGCGCTGGATCTGCACCAGCGTGCCCTGCAAAAAGGACTTCAATCCCGGTTTATTTACGGCTACGGCAAAGGCGGCAAGAAAAGCGTCAGCCATGATAACTTCCCGCAGGTGCACAAGCACACGCCGCGTCTGACCTCTGTTGCCAACATTGCGCTGTTCCGCCTGTTTAACCGCGATCTGTTTGGCAACCTGAACAGTCTTTATCGCACCGTGACCCGCACTACCGGCCCGGTTGTGCTGCATTTTCACGTGCTGCACAGCTACTGGCTGAATCTGGAAGAGGTGGTGGCGTTTTGTCAGAAGGTGCAGGCCCACAAGCCCGACACCCGCTTCGTCTGGACGCTGCACGATCACTGGAGCGTAACCGGACGCTGCGCGTTTACCGACGGCTGCGAAGGCTGGAAAGATAGCTGCCAGAAATGCCCGACGTTGAGCAACTATCCGCCGGTGAAGGTGGATCGCGCGCATCAGCTGGTAGATGGAAAGCGTCAGTTGTTCCGCGACATGCTTTCGCTCGGCTGCACGTTTATCTCCCCGAGCCAGCACGTGGCCGACGCCTTCAACAGCCTGTATGGGGCAGGGCGTTGTCAGATTATCAACAACGGTATCGACGTGGCGACGGAAGCCATCCTGGCCGAGCTGACGCCGGTGGCGGAAACCGCGGGCAAACCGAAAATTGCCATCGTTGCGCACGATCTGCGCTACGACGGCAAAACCAACCAGCAGCTGGTGCGCGACATGATGGCGCTCGGCGACAAAATTGAACTGCATACCTTTGGCAAATTCTCGCCGTTCGAAGGCGCTAACGTGGTGAATCACGGGTTTGAAACCGACAAGCGCAAGCTGATGAGCGCCCTGAATGGTATGGACGCACTGGTGTTCAGCTCTCGCGTTGATAATTACCCGCTGATCCTCTGCGAGGCGCTCTCCATCGGCGTGCCGGTGATTGCCACCCACAGCGATGCAGCGCGCGAAGTGCTGGAAAAATCGGGCGGAAAAACCTTCGCCGCGCACGAGGTCCTGCCTCTGGTGCAGCTGCCGAAGGCGCAGATCGCCGAGGCCGTTTTTGGCACTGACCTGGAATCGTTCCGCAACCGCAGCCGCAAGGCCTACAGTGGACAACAGATGCTGGAGGAGTATGTCTCGTTCTATCAGAATCTGTAGTTATCTGCTGCTGCCGCTGATCTACCTGCTGGTCAACGTTAAAATTGCCCAGCTCGGCGAAAGCTTCCCGATAACCATCGTGACTTTTTTGCCCGTTCTGCTTCTGCTGTATGTCGATAAAATCAACCTGAAGAAGCTGATGATTGCCCTGGGGCTGGGCACGGGCCTGACGCTGTTTAACTACATCTTTGGCCAGTCGCTGGATGCCAGTAAATACGTCACTTCAACCATGCTGTTTGTTTATATCGTTATTATTATTGGTATGGTCTGGAGTATTCGCTTCAAAACTATTTCACCGCACAATTATCGGAAAATCCTCAGGTTCTTTTATATTGCCGTTGCGTTAATTGTTGTGCTTGCCGCACTGGAAATGGCGCAGATTATTTTGACCGGTGGCAGCAGCCTGATGGAGATAATTTCGAAATATCTCATTTACAGTAACAGCTATGTACTGAACTTCATTAAGTTTGGTGGTAAGCGTACAACGGCGCTCTATTTTGAACCGGCGTTTTTCGCTCTGGCGTTAATCTCAATTTGGCTCAGCATCAAACAGTTTGGTATCAAAACGCCTAAGACCGATGCTATGATTCTTGCAGGAATCGTTCTGTCTGGATCGTTCTCAGGGGTAATGACATTTATCCTGTTTTACCTGCTGGAGTGGGCGTTCCAGTACCTGAACAAAGATGCGATTAAGAAAAAACTGCCGCTGGCGATAATCTCTCTGACGGTATTTTTAGTGGGCGTCATATTCGCGTTTCCGTACATTTCAGAACGTCTGGGTGATTTGGGAACGGAAGGGTCATCGTCCTATTATCGCATCATTGGTCCGCTGGTGATGGTGGGTTATTCCTTAACCCATATCGATGGTGTAGTAAGATTCGGCTCACTTTACGAATATGTTGCATCATTCGGAATCTTTAACGGTGCGGATGTCGGTAAAACCATAGACAATGGTCTGTATCTGTTAATTATTTATTTTTCATGGTTCGCCGTACTGTTGACGCTGTGGTATCTGTTTAAAGTTTTCAAAATGATGATCAACGCGTTTGGTGATAACCAGAACTTTCGCGTGCAGCTTTATCTTTTTACGCCGGTGTCGCTGTTTTTTACCGGGTCAATATTTAGCCCGGAATATGCTTTCTTGATTGTCTGTCCGTTTATTTTGCGTAAGGCGCTTAATATTACGAACGTATGACGAAATGAGGTGATTTATGTTTCTTAGCGTCATTACTGTCGCTTTTCGTAATTACGAAGGGGTGGTAAAAACCTGGCGCTCGCTGCGCAACCTGGCGCGCGATCCAAGCCTCACCTTTGAGTGGATCGTGGTCGACGGCGGCTCGAACGATGGCACGGCGGAGTTTCTGGAAAAACTCAACGGTGAGTTCAACTTACGCTACATCAGCGAGAAAGATAAAGGCATCTACGATGCGATGAACAAGGGCATTACTATGGCCCAGGGCCGTTATGCCATCTTCCTCAACTCCGGCGATATTTTCCACGACGACGTGGCGCTGTTTGCTCGTCAGCTGGCGCGCCAGAAAGAGGATGCCATGTATATTGGCGATGCGCTGCTCGACTTTGGCGACGGGCATAAAGTCTGCCGCAGCGCCAAGCCAGGCTGGTATATCTACCACAGCTTGCCGGCCAGCCATCAGGCCATTTTCTTCCCGGTAAACGGTCTGAAAAAACAGCCTTACGATTTGCAGTACAAGGTGTCATCCGATTATGCGCTGGCCGCCAGCCTGTATAAATCAGGTTACCCGTTCCGTCGAATTAAAGGGCTGGTATCTGAATTTTCGATGGGCGGCGTGTCAACGTCTAATAATCTGGAATTATGCCAGGATGCAAAAAAGGTGCAGCGTCAAATATTACGCGTGCCGGGATTCTGGGCGGAATTGTCTTATTTATTACGCCTGCGTACCACAGGTAAAACGAAAACCTTATATAACAAAGCCTGAATATAAGGAAACGCAATGCAGGATTTAAAAGGTTTCTCCGTGCCGAAAGGTTTTCGGGGCGGGAACGGTATTAAGGTACAGCTGTGGTGGGCGGTTCAGGCAACCTTATTTGCCTGGTCGCCGCAAATACTGTACCGCTGGCGAGCCTTTTTATTGCGCCTGTTTGGCGCAAAAATCGGAAAAAACGTAGTTATTCGACCTTCGGTAAAGATTACCTACCCCTGGAAATTAACCCTCGGGGATTACGCCTGGGTAGGGGATGACGCGGTGTTATATACCCTGGGCGAGATTACGATTGGCGCAAATTCGGTGGTTTCACAGAAGTGTTATTTGTGCACCGGCAGCCACGACTTTATGAGCCCGCATTTTGATATTACCGCTTCGCCTATTGTGATCGGTGAAAAGTGCTGGCTGGCAACGGATGTTTTTGTTGCACCAGGTATTTCTGTTGGCGATGGCACGGTAGTCGGTGCCCGCAGCAGCGTTTTTAAATCGCTACCGGCAAATAAAGTTTGCCGTGGCAACCCCGCAGTGGTGATACGCGAACGCGTTGAAACTGATTAAATTCATAAGTAGAGGAATATAAACATGTCTAAAGTCGCTCTCATCACCGGCGTTACCGGGCAGGATGGTTCTTACCTGGCAGAACTGCTGCTGGAGAAAGGGTATGAAGTGCACGGTATTAAACGTCGTGCCTCTTCATTCAACACCGAACGTGTGGATCACATTTATCAGGATCCTCACGCGGCAAACCCGAAATTCCACCTGCACTACGGCGACCTGACCGATACCTCCAACCTGACCCGTATCCTGCAGGAAGTACAGCCGGATGAAGTGTACAACCTGGGGGCGATGAGCCACGTTGCGGTCTCCTTCGAGTCCCCGGAATACACTGCTGACGTTGACGCCATGGGTACCCTGCGTCTGCTGGAGGCGATTCGCTTCCTCGGTCTTGAGAAGAAAACTCGCTTCTACCAGGCATCTACCTCCGAGCTGTACGGCCTGGTGCAGGAAATTCCACAGAAAGAGACCACGCCGTTCTACCCGCGCTCTCCGTATGCGGTAGCAAAACTGTACGCCTACTGGATCACCGTGAACTACCGTGAATCCTACGGTATGTACGCCTGTAACGGCATTCTGTTCAACCACGAATCCCCGCGCCGCGGCGAAACCTTCGTGACCCGTAAAATCACCCGCGCGATCGCCAACATTGCTCAGGGTCTGGAATCTTGCCTGCACCTCGGCAACATGGACTCCCTGCGTGACTGGGGCCATGCCAAAGACTACGTGAAAATGCAGTGGATGATGCTGCAGCAGGAACAGCCAGAAGACTTCGTTATCGCGACCGGCGTGCAGTACTCCGTGCGTCAGTTCGTTGAGATGGCTGCGGCGCAGTTGGGCATCAAACTGCGCTTCGAAGGCACCGGCGTGGAAGAGAAGGGTATCGTTGTATCCGTGACCGGCCACGACGCGCCGGGCGTGAAGCCAGGCGACGTAATTGTCCAGGTTGACCCGCGCTACTTCCGTCCTGCTGAAGTAGAAACCCTGCTGGGCGACCCAACCAAAGCGCACGAGAAGCTGGGCTGGAAACCAGAAACCACTCTGCAGGAGATGGTCTCTGAGATGGTGGCCAAAGATCTTGAAGCAGCGAAAAAACACTCCCTGCTCAAGTCTCATGGCTACGAGGTTGCCATCGCGCTGGAGTCCTGAGAATGACAAAACAACGTATTTTTGTCGCCGGTCATCGCGGAATGGTGGGTTCCGCGATTGTCCGCCAGCTGGAACAGCGCGGTGACGTAGAGGTGATTGTCCGCACCCGTGACGAGCTGAACCTGCTCGACAGCCGTGCGGTACAGGACTTCTTTGCCAACGAACGCATTGACCAGGTGTATCTGGCGGCGGCGAAGGTGGGCGGCATTGTCGCTAACAACACCTACCCGGCGGATTTCATCTACGAGAACATGATGATCGAGAGCAACATCATTCACGCGGCGCATCTGCACAACGTGAACAAGCTGCTGTTCCTCGGTTCATCCTGTATCTACCCGAAGATGGCGAAGCAGCCGATTGCCGAGAGCGAACTGTTGCAGGGCACGCTTGAAGCGACTAACGAGCCGTATGCGATTGCCAAAATTGCCGGGATCAAGCTGTGCGAGTCCTACAACCGTCAGTACAACCGCGACTATCGCTCGGTGATGCCGACCAACCTGTACGGACCGCACGACAACTTCCACCCGAGCAACTCGCACGTGATCCCGGCGCTGCTGCGTCGCTTCCACGAGGCGACTGCCGAAAACGCCCCGGACGTGGTGGTGTGGGGCAGCGGGACGCCAATGCGCGAGTTCCTGCACGTGGACGACATGGCGGCTGCCAGCATTCACGTGATGGAGCTGGATCGTGAGGTGTGGCAGGAAAACACCGAGCCGATGCTGTCGCACATTAACGTGGGTACCGGCGTGGACTGCACCATCCGCGAGCTGGCGCAGACCATCGCGCAGGTGGTGGGCTACAAGGGCCGCGTAGTGTTTGACGCGACTAAACCGGACGGCACGCCGCGCAAGCTGCTGGACGTGACCCGTCTGCATCAGCTGGGCTGGTATCACGAGGTCTCACTGGAGCAGGGGCTGGCCAGCACCTACCAGTGGTTCCTGGAAAACCAGCACCGCTTCCGGGGGTAACGATGTTTTTAAGTCAGGAAGATTTTGCCACGGTAGTGCGTTCCACTCCGCTCATTTCGATTGATTTGATCGTGGAGAACGAACGCGGCGAGTTCTTGCTGGGGAAACGAACCAATCGTCCTGCACAGGGCTTCTGGTTCGTGCCCGGCGGGCGCGTGCAGAAGGATGAGACGCTGGTTGATGCGTTTGAGCGTCTCACTCTGGCGGAGCTGGGCCTGCAGTTGCCGATGGCAGCGGGCCAGTTTTACGGGGTCTGGCAGCACTTCTATGACGATAACTTTTCGGGCACCGGGTTCTCCACGCACTACATCGTGCTGGGGTTCCGCCTGAAGGTGAGTGAGGCAGACCTGCGTCTGCCTGATTCTCAGCATGACGATTACCGCTGGCTAACGCCAGAGGCGCTGCTGGCAAGCGACAACGTCCATGACAACAGTCGGGCGTACTTCCTCGCGGAACGTCAGGCCGAGGTGCCAGGACTATGAAAATCCTCGTCTACGGAATTAACTACTCGCCGGAATTAACCGGTATCGGGAAATACACCGGCGAGATGGTGGAGTGGATGGCGAGCCAGGGACATGACGTGCGGGTGATTACTGCCCCGCCGTACTACCCGGAGTGGAAGGTAGGCGAACGCTATTCCAGCTGGCGCTATCGCCGCGAAGAGGGTGCCGCGACCGTCTGGCGCTGCCCGCTCTACGTGCCGAAACAGCCCTCGACGCTGAAACGTTTAATTCATCTGGGCAGCTTTGCCCTCAGCAGTTTCTTCCCGCTGATGGCGCAGCGTCGCTGGAAGCCGGATCGCATTATCGGCGTGGTGCCGACACTGTTCTGCACGCCGGGCATGCGCCTGCTGGGAAAACTCTCCGGCGCGCGCACCCTGCTGCACATTCAGGATTATGAAGTGGACGCCATGCTCGGTCTGGGTATGGCCGGGAAAGGCAAGGGCGGCAAGGTGGCGAAGCTCGCCAGCGCCTTTGAGCGCAGTGGCCTGCATAACGTGGATTACGTTTCGACGATCTCTCGCTCGATGATGAATAAGGCGCAGGAGAAGGGCGTCCCGGCGGAGAAAGTGATCTTCTTCCCGAACTGGTCCGAAGTGGCGCGTTTTCGCGACGTGACGGAGCAAGAAGCTCAGGCGCTGCGCGCCCGGCTCGGTTTGCCTGAAGACCAAAAAATCATTCTTTACTCAGGCAACATCGGCGAAAAGCAGGGGCTGGAGAGCGTTATTGAAGCGGCCCAGCTGCTGATCGAACAGCCGTGGACGTTTGTGATTGTCGGACAGGGCGGGGGAAAAGCGCGGCTGGAGAAGATGGCCAGTGAACGCGGCCTGACCAACGTGAAGTTTTTCCCGCTGCAATCGTACGATGCGCTGCCCGCGCTGCTGAAAATGGCGGATTGCCATCTGGTCGTGCAAAAACGCGGCGCGGCGGATGCGGTGCTGCCGTCCAAGCTGACCAACATTCTGGCAGTGGGCGGTAACGCGGTGATTACGGCCGAAGCCGAAACCGAATTAGGCCAGCTGTGTGACAGCTATCCGGGGATTGCCGTGTGCGTGGAGCCGGAATCGGTCCCGGCGCTGGTCACCGGCATTGAACAGGCACTCGCCATGCCAAAAGTGAACACGGTGGCACGTGAATATGCCGAACGCACGCTCGAGAAAGAGAACGTGCTGAGCCAATTTATTGCAGATATACGGGGATAAATCATGAGTCAAACCACTTTGTATCCGGTTGTGATGGCTGGTGGCTCTGGTAGCCGGTTGTGGCCGCTGTCCCGCGTGCTCTATCCAAAACAGTTCCTCTGCCTGAAAGGGGATCTCACCATGCTGCAGACGACGGTAAACCGTCTGCACGGCGTGGAGTGTGAAAGCCCGGTGGTGATTTGTAACGAACAGCACCGCTTTATCGTTGCCGAGCAGCTGCGTCAGCTGAACAAGCTCACGGAAAACATCATCCTGGAGCCTGCCGGACGTAATACCGCGCCCGCGATCGCCCTGGCGGCGCTGGCGGCAAAACGCAGCAGCCCTGACTGTGACCCGCTGATGCTGGTCCTGGCGGCAGATCACGTTATCCAGCAGGAAGACGCATTCCGCGACGCGGTGCGTGCCGCGATCCCTTACGCCGAGAGCGGCAAGCTGGTGACCTTCGGCATCGTGCCGGATCTGCCGGAAACCGGCTACGGTTACATCCGTCGCGGCAGCGTAACGCCGGGCGAAGGCGACAGCGTGGCGTTTGACGTGGCGCAGTTTGTCGAAAAACCGAATCTCGAAACCGCGCAGGCCTATGTCGCCAGCGGTGAATATTACTGGAACAGCGGGATGTTCCTGTTCCGCGCCGGACGCTATCTCGAAGAACTGCGCAAATACCGCCCGGATATTCTGAACGCCTGCGAAAAAGCGATGGCGGTGGTAGACCCGGATCTCGACTTTATCCGCGTGGATGAAGAGGCGTTCCTCGCCTGCCCGGAAGAGTCTATCGACTACGCCGTTATGGAACGCACGGCTGACGCGGTGGTGGTACCGATGGATGCAGGCTGGAGCGACGTTGGCTCCTGGTCCTCCCTGTGGGAGATCAGCGCCCATACCCCGGAGGGTAACGTCCATCACGGCGATGTGATTAGCCACAAAACCGAAAACAGCTACGTTTACGCCGAGTCTGGCCTCGTCACCACCGTCGGGGTGAAGGATCTGGTGGTTGTCCAGACCAAAGACGCGGTGCTGATTGCCGACCGTAACGCCGTGCAGGACGTTAAAAAAGTGGTGGAGAAGATCAAGGCCGATGGCCGCCACGAGCACCACATTCACCGTGAAGTGTACCGTCCGTGGGGCAAATATGACTCCATCGACGCCGGTGACCGTTATCAGGTGAAACGCATCACCGTGAAGCCTGGCGAGGGGCTGTCGGTGCAGATGCACCACCACCGCGCCGAGCACTGGGTGGTGGTCGCGGGTACCGCCAAAGTCACTATCGACGGCGAAGTGAAGCTGCTGGGTGAAAACGAGTCCATTTATATTCCGCTGGGCGCCACGCACTGTCTGGAAAACCCGGGAAAAATTCCTCTCGATTTAATTGAGGTGCGCTCCGGCTCGTATCTGGAAGAGGACGATATTGTGCGCTTCCAGGATCGCTACGGCCGCGTGTAGCACGCAGCATCATGCCCGGCGGCGCTGCGCCTGCCGGGCCTACGAATGACAAAAATAAATTTGGCCATTAAGTGGTCAGGGCCAACTGTTGCCTGAAAAAGGGGTCATCATGGAAAAATTAACCTGTTTTAAAGCCTACGATATTCGCGGCAAGCTGGGCGAAGAGCTGAACGAAGACATCGCGTGGCGCATCGGCCGCGCGTACGGCGAATATTTAAAACCTAAGACCATCGTGTTGGGCGGCGACGTGCGTCTGACCAGTGAATCCCTGAAGCTGGCGCTGGCAAAAGGGCTGCAGGACGCGGGCGTGGACGTGCTGGACATCGGCCTGTCCGGTACCGAAGAGATCTATTTTGCCACCTTCCACCTCGGCGTGGACGGCGGTATCGAAGTGACGGCCAGCCACAACCCGATGGACTACAACGGCATGAAGCTGGTGCGCAAGGGCGCGCGCCCGATTAGCGGCGACACCGGTCTGCGCGACGTGCAGCGCCTCGCGGAAGCCAACGACTTCCCGCCGGTGAACGACGCGAAGCGCGGCAGCTACAAGCAGATTAACCTGCAGAAAGAGTACATCGACCACCTGCTGGGCTACATCAACGTGGCGAACCTCAAGCCGCTGAAGCTGGTCATCAACTCCGGTAACGGCGCGGCCGGCCCGGTTGTCGATGCGCTGGAAGCCCGCTTTAAGGCGCTGAACGTGCCGGTGACCTTCGTCAAGGTACACAACACGCCGGACGGTAACTTCCCGAACGGTATTCCTAACCCGCTGCTGCCGGAGTGCCGCGACGACACCCGTAACGCGGTGATCGAGCACGGTGCCGATATGGGCATCGCCTTCGACGGCGACTTCGATCGCTGCTTCCTGTTCGACGAGAAAGGGCAGTTTATCGAAGGCTACTACATCGTTGGCCTGCTGGCGGAAGCGTTCCTCGAGAAAAACCCGGGCGCGAAGATCATTCACGATCCGCGTCTTTCCTGGAACACCGTGGACGTGGTGAAGGCCGCGGGCGGCGAGCCGGTGATGTCTAAAACCGGCCATGCCTTCATCAAAGAGCGCATGCGCGAAGAAGACGCTATCTACGGCGGCGAGATGAGCGCCCACCACTATTTCCGTGATTTTGCCTACTGCGACAGCGGGATGATCCCGTGGCTGCTGGTGACCGAACTCCTGTGCCTGAAGGGGCAGAGCCTGGGCGAGCTGGTGCGCGACCGCATGGCGGCCTTCCCGGCGAGCGGGGAGATCAACAGCAAGCTGGCGCAGCCGGCCGAGGCGATTGCCCGCGTAGAACAGCACTTTGCCATTCACGCGCTGGAGATTGACCGTACGGACGGCATCAGCATGGCGTTCCCGCAGTGGCGCTTTAACCTGCGTTCGTCCAACACCGAGCCGGTGGTGCGCCTGAACGTGGAATCCCGCGCTGATACGGCGCTGATGGAAGCCCGAACGAAGGACATTCTGGCGCTGTTGAATCAGTAACAATTGCCCCTCCCGGCGGGAGGGGGAACCGAATACAGGAACAACGATGACGAATCTAAAAAAACGCGAACGAGCGAGAACGAATGCATCGTTAATCTCTATGGTGCAGCGTTTTTCTGATATCACCATCATGGTCGGTGGATTGTGGGCGGTGTGTCGGATCAGCGGGCTGCCGTTCTTATATATGCATCTTCTGATGGCCCTGATTGCGCTGGTTGTGTTTCAGATGATCGGCGGAATGACCGATTTCTACCGCTCGTGGCGCGGCGTGAAAATGACCACCGAACTGATGCTGCTGCTGCAGAACTGGACCCTGAGCCTGATCTTCAGCGCCGGTCTGGTGGCGTTCAGCCATGATTTTGACAACCGCTTCGTGACCTATCTCTGCTGGTACCTGTTAACCAGCGTCGGCATGGTAGTGTGCCGTTCCCTGATCCGCTTTGGCGCGGGCTGGCTGCGTAACCGCGGCTATAACCGTCGTTTCGTCGCCGTAGCGGGTGATTTACCGGTCGGGAGAGTGCTGCTCGACAGCTTCCGCAAAGAGCCGTGGTTAGGGTTTGAAGTGGTGGGGATTTACCACGACGCGAAACCGGGCGGCGTGCCTGCGGACTGGGCGGGCAATTACGCGCAGCTTATTGAAGACGCGAAGGCCGGAAAAATTCATAACGTCTATATCGCCATGCAGATGAAAGACGAAACCCGCATCAAGCAGCTGATGCGCGAGCTGGCGGACACCACCTGCTCGGTGATCCTGATCCCGGACGTGTTTACCTTCAACATTCTGCACTCCCGCATTGAAGAGGTGAACGGCGTACCGGTGGTACCGCTGTATGACACGCCGCTGTCGGGTATTAACCGCGTGCTCAAGCGCGTGGAAGATATCATACTCTCTTCCCTGATTTTACTGCTCATTTCCCCGGTGCTGTGCTGCATCGCTCTGGCGGTGAAGCTGAGCTCTCCCGGCCCGGTTATCTTCCGTCAGACCCGCTACGGCATGGACGGTAAACCGATCATGGTGTGGAAATTCCGCTCCATGAAGGTGATGGAGAACGACAAGGTGGTGACCCAGGCGACGCAGAACGATCCGCGCGTCACCCGGGTGGGGAATTTCCTGCGCCGCACTTCGCTTGACGAGCTGCCGCAGTTCATCAACGTCTTTACCGGCGGCATGTCGATTGTTGGCCCGCGTCCGCACGCGGTGGCGCATAACGAGCAGTACCGTTCGCTGATTGAAGGCTACATGCTGCGCCATAAGGTGAAGCCGGGCATCACCGGCTGGGCGCAGATCAACGGCTGGCGCGGCGAGACCGACACGCTGGAAAAAATGGAAAAACGCATCGAGTTCGATCTGGAGTACATCCGCGAGTGGAGCCTCTGGTTCGATATCAAGATTGTTTTTCTGACCATCTTCAAAGGCTTCGTGAACAAAGCGGCGTACTAAGATGAGCTTACGTGAAAAAACCATCAGCGGCGCCAAGTGGTCAGCGATGGCGACCATCGTCATCATTGGCCTCGGCCTGGTGCAGATGACGGTGCTGGCGCGCATTATCGATAATCACCAGTTCGGCCTGCTGACCGTCTCGCTGGTGATTATCGCGCTGGCCGACACGCTGTCTGACTTTGGTATCGCCAACTCGATTATCCAGCGCAAAGAGATTAGCCATCTCGAGCTGACCACGCTCTACTGGCTGAACGTGGGGCTGGGGATTTTCGTGTTTGTGCTGGTGTTCCTGCTGAGCGACGTGATTGCAAGCGTGCTGCACAACCCGGATCTCGCCCCGCTGATGCGCACGCTGTCGTTTGCCTTTGTGGTGATCCCGCACGGGCAGCAGTTCCGTGCGCTGATGCAAAAAGAGCTGGAGTTCAACAAGATCGGCATGATCGAGACCAGCGCGGTGCTGGCGGGCTTTACCTTTACCGTGGTGAGCGCCCATTTCTGGCCGCTGGCGATGACCGCCATCCTCGGTTACCTGGTTAACTCTGCCGTGCGTACGCTGCTGTTCGGCTACTTTGGCCGCAAGATTTATCGTCCGGGGCTGCATTTCTCTCTCGCGTCCGTCTCGTCCAACCTGCGCTTTGGCGCGTGGCTGACGGCGGACAGCATTATTAACTATGTGAATACCAACCTCTCGACGCTGGTGCTGGCGCGCATCCTGGGCGCGAGCGTGGCGGGGGGCTACAACCTGGCCTATAACGTTGCGGTTGTTCCTCCTATGAAGCTGAACCCCATTATCACCCGCGTGCTGTTCCCGGCGTTCGCCAAGATTCAGGACGACACCGAGAAGCTGCGCGTCAACTTCTACAAGCTGCTTTCCGTGGTGGGGATTATCAACTTCCCGGTGCTGCTGGGGCTGATGGTGGTTTCCAGCAACTTCGTGCCGCTGGTGTTTGGCGAGAAGTGGAACGGCATTATCCCGATCCTGCAGCTGCTGTGCGTGGTGGGGCTGCTGCGCTCCGTGGGCAATCCGATTGGTTCTCTGCTGATGGCGAAGGCGCGCGTGGATATCAGCTTTAAGTTCAACGTGTTCAAAACTTTCCTGTTTATTCCGGCGATTATCGTCGGCGGGCATATGGCGGGCGCCATCGGCGTCACGCTGGGCTTCTTGCTGGTGCAGATCGTCAATACCGTTCTGAGCTACTTCATCATGATCAAACCGGTGCTGGGCTCCAGCTACCGTCAGTACATCCTGAGCCTGTGGCTGCCGTTCTATCTCTCATTGCCGACCCTGGCGGTGAGCTACGGTCTGGGCATTATCCTCAGCGGGCATCTGCCGCTGGCCGCGCTGCTGGCGGTGCAGGTTGCCGCGGGCGCGCTGGCGTTTGGCGTGATGATTGTGCTTTCGCGCAACGCGCTGGTGGTAGAGCTGAAGCGCCAGTTTTGCCGTAACGAAAAAATGAAAACGCTGCTTCGCGCAGGCTAGTTCTTTAAGAGGCCATTATGAAATTATTAATTCTTGGCAACCATACCTGCGGCAACCGTGGCGACAGCGCCATCCTGCGCGGTTTACTGGATGCAATTAACACCCTTAAGCCTGAGACTGAAGTGGACGTGATGAGCCGTTATCCGGTCAGCTCATCCTGGTTACTGAACCGCCCGGTGATGGGCGACCCGCTTTACAGCCAGATGAAACAGCACAACAACGCCGCGGGCGTGATGGGGCGCGTGAAGAAAGTGCTGCGCCGTCGCTACCAGCATCAGGTGCTGCTTTCCCGCGTCACCGACACCGGCAGGCTGCGCAACATCGCGATCGCGCAGGGCTTTACGGACTTCGTGCGTCTGCTTTCCGGCTATGACGCCATTATTCAGGTCGGCGGCTCGTTCTTCGTCGATCTCTACGGCGTGCCGCAGTTTGAGCATGCGCTGTGCACCTTCATGGCGAAAAAGCCGCTGTTTATGATCGGCCACAGCGTCGGGCCGTTCCAGGATCCGCAGTTTAACCAACTGGCAAATTATGTGTTTGGCCACTGCGACGCGCTGATCCTGCGTGAATCGGTCAGCCTCGACATGATGAAGCGTAGCGAAATTGACACCTCTAAAGTAGAACACGGCGTGGATACCGCCTGGCTGGTGGATCACCAGTACGATAACTTCCAGCCGAGCTACGCGGTGCAGCACTGGCTCGACGTGACGGCGAAACAGAAGACCGTTGCGATTACCCTGCGTGAACTCGCCCCGTTCGATAAGCGTCTTGGCACCACCCAGGCAGCCTATGAGAAAGCGTTCGCCGACGTGGTGAACCGCGTACTGGACAGCGGTTACCAGGTGCTGGCGCTCTCAACCTGTACCGGCATCGACAGCTACAACAAAGATGACCGCATGGTAGCGCTGAACCTGCGCAACCTGGTGAACGACCCGTCCCGCTACCACGTGGTGATGGACGAGCTGAACGACCTGGAGATGGGCAAACTGCTCGCAGCCTGCGACCTGACCGTGGGCACCCGTCTGCACTCGGCGATTATCTCCATGAACTTTGGCACGCCGGCCATCGCGATTAACTATGAGCACAAGTCCGCCGGGATTATGCAGCAGCTTGGCATGCCGGAGATGGCCGTGGATATTCGTCATCTGCTGGACGGATCGCTCGGTGCAATGGTGGGGGACACCCTGGGTCAACTGCCCGCGATCAATGAACGCCTGGCGGTGGCGGTGAAAGCCGAGCGCGAGAAGGGCATTGGAATGGTGAAATCGGTGCTTGACCGTGTGCGGGAGGGGAAATGAAGGTTGGTTTCTTCTTGCTGAAATTTCCGCTGTCGTCTGAGACCTTTGTACTGAACCAAATTACCGCGTTTATCGATATGGGATATGACGTGGAGATCGTCGCCCTGCAAAAGGGCGACACCAAAAATACCCATGCGGCGTATACCCAGTATGGGCTGGAGGCGAAGACCCGCTGGCTGCAGGACGAACCGGCCGGGAAGCTGAGCAAGCTGCGCTACCGGGCCAGCCAGACGTTACGCGGGATCCACCGCGCGTCGACGTGGCGCGCGCTGAACGTTTCCCGCTATGGATCGGAATCTCGCAATTTAATTCTGTCGGCCATCTGCGGGCAAACGGCGCAGCCGTATCGTGCCGACGTGTTTATCGCCCACTTTGGCCCGGCGGGGGTCACCGCCGCGAAACTGCGTGAGCTTGGCGTAATTGACGGCAAAATTGCGACCATCTTCCACGGTATCGACATTTCCAGCCGCGAGGTGCTGAATCACTACACGCCGGAGTATCAGGCGCTTTTCCGCCGCGGCGACATGATGCTGCCCATCAGCGACCTGTGGGCCGGTCGCCTGAAAAGCATGGGCTGCCCGGGAGAGAAAATTGCCGTGTCGCGTATGGGCGTGGACTTAACGCGCTTTACGCGTCGCCCGGTTAAGGTGCCGGGAAAACCGCTGCAGATCATCTCCGTCGCGCGTCTGACCGAGAAGAAAGGGCTGCATGTGGCGATAGAAGCCTGCCGCCAGCTGAAAGCGCGCGGTGTAGCGTTCCACTATCGCATTCTGGGCATTGGGCCGTGGGAGCGTCGTCTGCGCACGCTTATCGAACAGTATCAGCTGGACGATGTCGTGGAGATGCCGGGCTTCAAGCCGAGCCATGAGGTTAAAGCCATGCTCGATGAGGCTGACGTGTTCCTGCTGCCTTCGGTAACGGGAGCCGATGGCGATATGGAAGGCATTCCGGTGGCGCTGATGGAGGCGATGGCCGTTGGGATCCCGGTGGTATCGACGCTGCACAGCGGGATCCCGGAGCTGATCAAATCTGATCATTCCGGCTGGCTGGTGCCGGAGAATAACGCGATGGCTCTTGCGGATCGATTGGCTGCCTTCAGCGACATCGATCAGCAGGCGCTGGAGCCCGTGCTTCAGAATGCCCGACAAAAAGTTGAAACCGATTTTAACCAGCAGGTAATCAATCGCCAGTTAGCGAGCCTGCTGCAAACGCTGTAACGCCGAGGTTGTATGCTGAAAAAGATTACCCGACGCACCTTTGTCTCTTCTCTGTCTGTTCTGGCGGCCTCGCCGCTGCTGTCGTCCCGCATGGCGCGGGCGGCAAGCGGAAAGACGGTCTCCATTAATCAGTACAATAACAATGACTGGATCGCCGCTTTTAAGCAGGCGTTTAAGGACGGTGACACCGTCGTTGTCCCGGCCGGACTTACCTGCGAAAACATAAATACGGGCATTTTCATTCCCGACGGTAAAACGCTGCTGATCCGCGGAGCGTTGACCGGCAACGGACGTGGGCGTTTTGTGCTGCAGGAAGGCTGCAAAGTGATCGGTGAAGGCAGCGGGCGCACGGAGAACATCACGCTCGACATTCGCGGCTCGGACTGCGCGATCAAAGGGCTGGCAATGAGCGGATTTGGGCCGGTGACGCAGATCTACATTGGTGGCAAGAAACCTCGCGTGATGCGCAATCTGGTGATTGATAACATCAGCGTGAGCCAGGCTAACTACGCCATCCTGCGCCAGGGCTTTCACAATCAGGTTGATGGCGCCCGGATCACCAACAGCAAATTCAGTCATCTGCAGGGCGATGCGATCGAGTGGAACGTGGCCATCAATGACCGCAATATTCTGATCTCCGATCATGTGATCGATAACATCAACTGCACCAACGGCAAGATCAACTGGGGCATCGGCATCGGCCTCGCCGGCAGCACCTACGATAACGACTACCCGGAAAAGCAAACCGTGAAGAACTTCGTGGTGGCAAATATCACCGGCAGCAACTGTCGCCAGCTGGTGCACGTTGAGAACGGGAAACACTTTGTTATCCGCAATATAAAGGCCAAAAATATTACCCCCGATTTCAGTAAAAAGGCGGGTATAGACAACGCAACGGTCGCCATTTATGGCTGTGATAATTTCATTATTGATAATGTCGACATGGTCAATAGTGCCGGAATGTTAATCGGCTATGGCGTTATTAAAGGCGATTATTTGTCCATCCCGCAGAACTTCAAGCTTAACAATATCCATCTGGATAATCGCCAGCTAGCATATAAGCTGCGCGGAATTCAAATTTCATCCGGTAATGCGACCTCCTTTGTAGCGATCACCAACGTGGAGATGAAGCGGGCGACGCTTGAGCTGCACAATAAGCCGCAGCATCTTTTCTTACGTAATATCAATGTGATGCAGAAGGCAGCTATTGGCCCCGCGCTGAAGATCAACTTCGACATGCGTAAAGATGTGCGGGGTAAATTTATGGCCAAAGACGGAACCTTGCTGTCGCTGGCGAACATCAAAGCGGTGAATGAGAAAGGGCAGAGTTCGGTGGATATTGACCGGGTGGATCAGCAGGTAGTGAATGTGGAAAGGCTGAATTTTGCGCTTCCGCACAGATAATCGACAATTTTCTTTTTTGAGACTATTCCTGGCACAGAAGTGTGATCTATTCAGATTGCAACTACAGAAATTTGTGGGGCTAAGGCGTAACATTGCCAGAGGATTACGGCAAATCATGCTGGCGAAAACAGGTTTAAGAGCTATAATTCGTCAACCATTTTAAGGTGGAAGAAATAATGATTAATTTGAAAGCAGTCATTCCGGTAGCAGGCCTGGGCATGCATATGCTGCCAGCCACTAAAGCCATCCCTAAAGAGATGCTGCCGATCGTCGACAAACCGATGATTCAATATATCGTCGACGAGATTGTTGCTGCAGGGATCAAAGAAATCGTCCTGGTTACCCATTCGTCCAAGAATGCGGTTGAGAACCACTTCGACACCTCTTACGAACTCGAAGCGCTGCTTGAGCAGCGCGTCAAACGCCAGCTGCTGGCAGAAGTGCAGTCTATCTGTCCGCCAGGCGTAACCATTATGAACGTGCGTCAGGCACAGCCGCTGGGTCTGGGTCACTCGATTTTGTGTGCCCGTCCGGTAGTGGGTGATAACCCATTCATCGTTGTTCTTCCTGACATCATCATCGATACCGCTTCAGCCGATCCGCTGCGTTACAACCTGGCGGCAATGGTGGCTCGTTTCAATGAAACGGGCCGTAGTCAGGTGCTGGCGAAACGCATGAAGGGCGATCTCTCCGAGTACTCCGTTATCCAGACAAAAGAAGCGCTGGAGACGGAAGGGCAGGTGAGCCGCATCGTTGAATTCATCGAAAAACCCGATCAGCCGCAGACGCTGGATTCGGATCTGATGGCGGTTGGCCGTTATGTCCTGAATGCCGATATCTGGGCGGAGCTGGAAAAAACTGAGCCAGGCGCCTGGGATCGTATCCAGTTGACCGATGCAATTGCAGCACTGGCGAAAAAACAGTCCGTTGACGCAATGCTGATGACAGGTGACAGCTACGACTGTGGTAAGAAGCTGGGATACATGCAGGCGTTTGTGAACTATGGGCTGCGCAACCTGAAGGAAGGGGCGAAGTTCAGAAGCCGGATTGAGAAGCTGTTGGCTAACGACTGATATTCCTTCCGCATCCAGAACAAACGGCAGTTATCATTTTTGGTGTTGAGACATAACCAAAATGATAACTGCCGTTTTTTGTTATTAATTTTAATGATTACATAGGGTTATCTGATTCAAATCTCAGCAGCTTTGTAGCGATTTGTGCTTGTTTCTCTGGTCGTTTAGGACGACAATTAACGCCTGTTTTTTGTCTGTAACCAGACAAGCAAAATCATTAATCAAACATCGCTCAGTGCACTGGTAGCTGTTAAGCCAGGGGCGGTAGCGTGCTCAATTTCTGAAACCGTTATTAAACACTCAGGTTTCAGAACCCCAGTATCCAGACATATACACTAGACGGAACAGATAACGTGAAAATTCTTGTGACGGGCGGGGCTGGTTTTATCGGCTCAGCGGTTGTGCGACATATTATTAAAAATACACAGGACGATGTCGTCAATGTAGATAAGCTCACCTATGCCGGAAATCTGGAGTCGCTAACAGAAGTTAGTGATAGCAACCGATATGCCTTTGAGCATGCCGATATTTGCGACAAAGACGCCATGGATCGGATCTTTGCAAATCATAAGCCTGATGCGGTAATGCATCTGGCTGCTGAAAGCCACGTTGACCGTTCTATTACGGGCCCGGCAGCGTTTATCGAAACCAATATCGTCGGCACTTATGTGCTTCTGGAAGCCGCCCGTGCGTACTGGTCCACGCTTGATGAGCAGGCGAAGAAAGCGTTTCGTTTCCATCACATCTCTACCGACGAAGTGTATGGAGATTTGCCGCATCCTGATGAGCATCCTGCATCAACTGAGCTGCCACTCTTTACTGAAACTACCGCGTATGCGCCCAGCAGTCCGTATTCAGCGTCAAAAGCCTCCAGCGATCATCTCGTTCGTGCCTGGATGCGTACCTACGGTTTCCCGACCATCGTCACCAACTGTTCAAATAACTATGGCCCTTACCATTTCCCGGAAAAACTGATTCCGCTGGTTATCCTGAATGCATTGGACGGCAAAGCGCTGCCTATTTACGGCAAGGGCGATCAAATCCGCGACTGGCTCTATGTTGAAGACCATGCGCGTGCACTCTATACCGTGGTCACCCAAGGGAAACCGGGGGAGACATACAACATTGGTGGACATAACGAAAAGCAAAACCTGGATGTGGTGCATACGATTTGCGATCTGCTGGACGAGATTGTGCCTAAAGAGGGGGCGTATCGCGATCAGATTACCTATGTTGCTGACCGTCCGGGCCATGACCGCCGCTATGCCATTGATGCACATAAAATTGCTACTGAGTTAGGGTGGAAGCCTCAGGAGACCTTTGAAAGTGGCATTCGTAAGACAGTTGAGTGGTACTTAAGCAATCAAGATTGGGTTAACAACGTGAAAAGCGGTGCTTATAAAAGTTGGATCGAACAGAACTACGGAGAACGTTAATAATGAATATTCTTCTGTTCGGTAAAACAGGGCAGGTGGGGTGGGAACTCCAGCGTGCGCTTGCTCCACTAGGTAACTTGATAGCGGTCGATGTGCATTCTAAAGAATATTGCGGAGACTTTAGCAATCCTGAAGGAATCGCGGAAACTGTTCGTATAATTAAACCAGACGTCATTGTCAATGCGGCGGCGCATACAGCAGTAGATAAGGCTGAATCTGAGCCTGATTTTGCCAGACTCCTCAACGCAATTAGCGTTGAAGCTATAGCTAAAGAAGCCGCAAAAATAGACGCATGGGTTATTCACTACTCTACCGATTATGTATTCCCCGGTGACGGTGAAAAGCCATGGCGTGAAACAGATTCGACTGCTCCGTTGAATGTATACGGTGAGACAAAACTTGAAGGTGAAAAGGCATTGCAGGCGCATTGTCCTAAGCATCTTATTTTCCGTACCAGTTGGGTATATGCGGGGAAGGGCAACAATTTCGCTAAAACGATGCTGCGGCTCGCAAAAGAGCGTCAGGAACTCTCCGTAATCAACGATCAAGTTGGTGCCCCGACGGGCGCTGAGTTGTTAGCAGACTGCACAGCGCATGCTATTCGCGTCGCAATGATAAAGCCTGAAGTTGCTGGTCTCTACCATCTGGTCGCGTCGAATACGACAACCTGGTATGACTATGCGGCACTGGTGTTTGAAGAGGCCAGAAAAGCAGGTGTCGAGTTGGCCATTGAAAAACTTAATGCTGTTCCAACATCGGCTTACCCAACTCCTGCACGTCGACCACAGAATTCACGCTTGAACACAGAGAAGTTTCAGTCGAATTTTGGTCTTGTACTCCCTTCCTGGGATATTGGCGTAAAACGGATGCTCGCTGAGCTCTTTACGACTCAATCAATTTAATGAGATAAATGCCCTTATATGGGCATTTGGTATTTATAGAGAAAAAATGATGGCTACGCGTAAAGGTATTATTCTTGCCGGTGGATCTGGCACTCGTTTGTACCCGGTGACCATGGCGGTGAGTAAACAGCTACTGCCAATTTATGACAAACCAATGATTTACTACCCGCTGTCAACACTTATGCTGGCAGGGATAAAAGATATTCTTATTATCAGCACTCCACAAGACACGCCACGTTTTGAACAATTGCTGGGTGATGGCAGCCAGTGGGGACTGAATCTGCAATATAAAGTACAGCCAAGCCCAGATGGCCTTGCGCAGGCATTTATCATCGGTGAAGAGTTTATCGGCGATGACAGCTGTGCTCTGGTGTTGGGTGACAATATTTTCTACGGACATGACCTGCCGAAGCAACTTGAAGCTGCAGTAAATAAAGATGATGGTGCTACAGTATTTGCCTATCATGTTAATGATCCTGAGCGCTATGGTGTGGTGGAGTTTGATAAGAACGGCACCGCAATCAGTCTGGAAGAAAAACCGTTAGAACCGAAGAGTAATTACGCCGTTACAGGTCTGTATTTCTATGATAATGGCGTGGTTGAAATGGCAAAAAATCTGAAGCCGTCTGCGCGTGGTGAGTTAGAAATTACAGATATTAACCGTGTATATCTTGAGCAGGGGCGCCTTTCTGTTGCAATGATGGGGCGTGGGTACGCGTGGTTGGATACGGGGACTCATCAGAGTCTGATAGAAGCAAGCAACTTTATCTCGACCATAGAAGAACGTCAGGGTCTCAAGGTGTCCTGTCCTGAAGAGATTGCTTTCCGTAAAGGCTTTATTGATTCTGATCAGGTTAAAAAACTGGCGGCACCGCTCGCTAAAAATGCTTACGGTCAATATCTGCTAAAAATGATTAAAGGTTACTAAGCAATGAACGTGATTAAAACCGCTATTCCTGACGTACTTATTTTTGAACCGAAGGTATTTGGCGACGATCGTGGATTCTTTTACGAAAGTTTTAACCATCGTGTTTTTGAAGAGACCGTGGGCCGCCAGGTTAAGTTTGTCCAGGATAATCATTCGAAATCCAGTAAAGGGGTTTTACGCGGTTTGCACTATCAGCTGGCTCCGCACGCGCAGGGTAAGCTGGTTCGTTGCATTAGGGGAGAAGTCTTTGATATTGCAGTCGATATTCGTAAATCGTCAACAACCTTTGGTCAGTGGGTTGGAGTAAATCTCTCTGCTGAAAACAAACGCCAGCTCTGGATCCCGGAAGGTTTTGCACACGGCTTTCTGGTGCTGAGCGAGACGGCAGAGTTTGTCTACAAGACCACCGACTACTACCAGCCGCAGCTGGAACGCGCCGTAAGCTACAATGATGCGCAGCTCAAAATTCAATGGCCGTTTAATGTCAATCTGAAGCTCTCGCCCAAGGACGAAGCCGCTCCTCAGCTGAATTCTATTCCGGTGAATGAGCTTTTTATATGAGCATAATTAAAAATAGCATCTGGAACCTAGTAGGATATGTAATTCCATCGCTTGTGGCTATACCAGCTCTGGGCTATATGGCACACAAACTGGGACCAGAACTTTTTGGTATCTACACCATCGCAATCGCGGTTGTAGGATATGCAGGCATTTTCGATATGGGATTGACCCGGGCAATTACCCGGGAAATTGCTATTTATCGAAACAATATCTCTGAACGGAAAAAAATCATTGCCAGCGCTACCATATTCCTGTTGGCGCTAAGTACGCTAGGAGGATGTCTAGTACTGATCTTCTCTGCTTCCATAGTGCATTTTCTCAACATAACAGCAACTGATTTTGTCGATATCAACAACTCCTTTAAGCTACTGGCACTGACAATCCCGCTATTTTTAATGAATCAGCTATGGATTGCCATTCTTGAGGGCGATGAGAAGTTTAAAGTTGTTAATATTCAAAAGTCATTTAGCAGCACTTTCATTGCAGGAATGCCTGCGCTGTTTGTTATCTATGATGGAACGCTCCTCTCAGCGATAGCGGGATTGCTTTTTTCCCGCATCATTTCGTTGCTGATAGCCTTTCTGCTGGTACGTAACGAAATACTCTATTCAGGAATGCGTCTCGACCTCGTCACTTTTAAACGGCTAATCTTCTTTGGCGGCTGGATCACGGTCAGTAACATTATCAGCCCGGCTATGGTCTATTTTGATCGTTTTATCATTTCAAATATGTTGGGCGCTAGGCACGTTGCTTACTATTCGGGACCTTCGGAAGCCATTGCCCGTTTGGGGATTCTGCCAGCCGCAGTAGGCAGGGCAATATTCCCAAAATTAAGTTGCGTGGGGCATAAAGATGAATTAAAAAGGAATATGACAATCTCTTGGCTACTAATGTTTGCCGTCTGCGCGCCGATTGTGATTTTCGGAATAGTGTTTGCAGGAGACATTTTAAATCTGTGGTTAGGTCAAAGCTATGCAGTGCATTCAAAGAATATTTTTATTATCTTGCTGGTAGGTTTCTTGTTTAACGCGCTTGCTCAGGTTCCCTTTACGGCAATCCAGTCTGTGGGTAAAGCTAAAATCACTGCTTTGCTCCACTGCATTGAGATTATACCCTACTTCGTTATGCTCTATTTTTTTGTACAGCATTATGGGCTGATTGGTGTAGCATTCGCTTGGAGTATCAGGGTCATCGTGGACTGGGGAATTTTGACGGTTATTAGCCAACGCTTGTTAAAACGACAGTTGCGCACAATTTAAGTCTAAACGTAAAATCTGGCAATGCTGCCGCTGCAATTATTTACAGATAAAAGATAACTATGAAAGTTAATATTATTGTTGCTCTTTATTATCCCCACTATTATGAAAAAGTGAGAAAAGAGATATTCTCTATCTTTGCTAACGAGCGTTTTTATCTTTTATTTGTAGATAATAGCGGTAAGCTGATTCCTGAAAATGAGCCTGCAACGAATGTACAGTGGCTCAAGGGCAGTAACTTAGCTGGTGAATTCTCAGCATGGGATGAAGGTTATGCTCTCCTTACGGGAGATGGAACAATAGACAATGATGAGATCGTTCTGTTTATGAATGATACTTTCTGTCACCATCGCTTCTTTACGTTCTATGATAGAATGCTCTACCGAAAGGCGGTTGCGCGCTGTACCGGCAATGGTATTTATGGCGAGTTAAACAGTACCGGAGCGGCATTTACCATCAATCAATTGCCACTAACCTCATGGATCTCTTCCTACGTGTTTCTGAGCCGTAGAGAAAATATCGATAAGCTGCTGCCTTTAAATAGTGCATCGACAATAAATGATCAAGTATTTGCACAGATCAACGGCGATCTGAAGCAGCGTAGGATCAATGTGTCTTTTTTCTCGGAAAATCTAAACCAGCATCTTAGCCAATGGCTTTTCCCTTTTAACGGAAATGGCTGGTACAATGCGGGTAAAACCTCTCCGGCAATTCTACAGTTCAAGCTCAGAGCCATTATCAATGAAAAGATGTTGAGCCATAAGGCACTACTAAATGGTCTCGCTGTAAACGATATCTATCAGGGTAAACTAAACAGAATCTATAACTCGCTGCGCAACAGGCTTTACACTTTTTGCAAGCGCCATAAATTAGTATAAGTGGCATTAATTCATGAATACCGATATGAATAGAATTGGAATAAGCGCTTCGGGTAGAAAAAACTACGTATTTTCATCAATGTGCTTAGTGATAATTCTCCTGGCGATGACCCTGAACGATCTGCCGGTGCAGGCTTTTTTAGGTACACTGGGCGCCAGTCCAATG
>NZ_JADCLB010000049.1:0-3219 GCF_014982245.1 Enterobacter cloacae complex sp. P6RS | reverse complement strand
CCCGGAAATCTTTAATCAAATTAATATTTCTACTTTGATTGAACTGTATAAGATCACCGATTGCGGTATCGAAAAGCCGACGATCGGCTTGCGCCCAAATATTGCTAACTTTTTCTGTCAACACATTGGTTGTGAACATTCCCTTCTCAGCAATAATCAGCTGACGGGCGGACTCAAGCGCAGTGACCATAAAGATCATTATGCCAACACATACCACGCAGGTTATGCTTTGTAGCGAAGCTCGCTGCCAAAACACTTTATTAGTGCTTCTCCGGTCCGATTTGCGGCATGTCGCAGGGCAAGCAAGCCAAAAAAGAATAATCAGTAGCAAGCAATGAGCAGCTGAAAGATAAAGCGGATACTCCGTCATCATATGCGTCAATATGGGCAAAAGGAGAGCCCCACGCGTCATGACAGTTCTCTTTCCCATCGTGGTGCATATGATTGTTATCAGGCATATCATTAATCCCGCTGCAGCGAGTATTCCCCCCTCACTCCATACGTAAAGCAATTCGTTATGCGGGTATTCGACAGACACGCTAAAGGGGTTTTCCAGCCCATTGATAAATAACGTTCGCGGAAACTGAGTTTCAAATGTCCCCAGGCCATACCCTGCGATTGGCTGTGATGAGATCATCATCAGTGCGCCTTTCACCATTACCTCTCGTTCGCGATGAGAATGTTGATGATTCCATGCAAGCCGCTCTTCTGTGTTCTGTGGTCGCGTATCGCCCCGAGGAGCCGAGGCTACTTCACTTACCACAGTCGTTGCGGAAAGGTTTGTCTGGCGTAAAGATAGAATTGTCTGCCCCAAAAAGAGGGCAAGAATGGAAATAAGCAAACAGCTCGCAATGAATCGGCGCCCACATCCGGCAAGGCAAAATACCAACATACCAATACCAAGCCCTAACTCCCCCGTTCTTGACTGAGTAATTACCACACCTGCAGCCAAAACCAGGGCAGCCCCCCAGGCGGTGAACTTCCCATGACGGGTACGTGCGACCGTAGATTGCCAGACAGCCACAAGCGTCGCCGTTGACAGGAATGAACCAAGAAGGTTCACCTGCATAAATGAGCCCAGAGGCCTTCCGTCAGCTTTTGCAAATGAATAGCCGAGCCAAAGATGCGCACTTTCAGGCAATAAAATTTGCCATATCGATAGCCCGACCTGTAAAAGCCCAGCTATAGCGATAACGCGGTAAATCAGACTTCTGTATTTATTACTGGCGGGGCTTTGCAATAAAAGCCCCGTCAATAACACCATCCCCCATAAGGCAAAAAGCCGGGGAAGCGCGGCGCTTATAAAATTTTCTGGTGTCCAGAGAACGGGTAGCGTCATCAATATAACACCACCAACCAATAGCTTTAGAGGCTTTGGGACTTTCAAGCGGGCACGCCAAAGTACTCTTGAAAGCCAGAGTGCCCAGACAGCAACAATCATACCAATTAGTAAATTAACCGACAGTGACATTCCACCGCCTGGTAGGGTTGGCCATGGGAAAGCCAGGATCCCGCAATACAATATTGAAAATGCAAAAAAAGTTACGTGATGTATAAATTTATTACCACACCATTTATAGTAAGTAAGAAACATAATTGAGCTGACAGAAAAATATCCTAATGGGCTCAAGACTACATTAGAATAATCAGGCCTGCCAGCTCCATTTTTTGCAATGAGAAAAAATGGTTACCCCGATCAATTAATTTACAACCCTTACTCTATGAGACTATATTCAGCGTATAACTTTGCGGCTTCTTCATTGTCACCTCGGTAACGAAGAATTGTTATCATGCTTACCAATAAATTTTTATCTACACCATAATCCAACCATGGGGTTGCTTTCTTTATAAACAATGCTAAATCTTGTTCACTACGGGTAGTGTTGTAGTCGACCAGTAAAGCAATCATCGAATCAAAATTAGAGCGTTCCCTCTGCGTCTCAAAATACCATGGCGGAGACACAGGAAACGCAGCCAATTCATGGCGTTCAAGACGAGTGATTTCGTTATTGGCATACAAACCTATGATGCCGTATACAACGACAATGCAGCCAATAATTGCGCCAGAAAACCTCATCAGTCTATTTTTCTGTGCTTTGGACACATCTTTTTTCTGTGATAATTCTCTTGTATCAGCAAGCCTCAGCAAAACAACAAACAATCCCAAATGTATAAATGATTGATACAGTGGATATTCCAGATTGAGATGTACCAGCAATGGTATAATCAATACAGCATAACCAGTATTGACTGCGCCAGAACGTATTGCATTGATGAAGAATTTTATCCATCCAGCGGCCATTAACAATAGCCCTGTCACAGCAATAACCCCTCCCTGAACCCAGGCAAACAAAAGTTCATTATGTGGGTGGGGGATAATGCTAGAGTGTTTTACGTTCAGTTGAGGGTGATCGAGCAGGTAATGTATATATTGTGATTCAAATGCACCATATCCCCAACCTGTTACAGGTTTATCCATTATCATTTTCCACGTCGTTGTCAACATAGCCCAACGGTCATGGTTTGAGTTGATGTACTCGCGTGACAATGTCCAATGTTGGCCATTAATCAGAACTGATACGTGCTGGACGATCCATATTCCAAACGCCGCGGCTAGACACATAGCCACTGTTCCCTCTATACATTGCCGTGGTCTGGAAGTTATAAAGAAGATGTTCAATAATAAAATGGCCGCTACTGCTCCAATCCACCCCGTTCTGGATTGGTTAATTGCCAGTATTATCGCAATTGCAGCTAGCCCTGTAATTATCACATACTGACGATATATTCTCTTCTCTTGCATTAAGAGTAAATAACCGCATGCAAGTCCGGAAGCAAGAAAGCTGGCAAGTAAATTAACTTGTTGAAATATTCCGTACGGTCGGCCGCCGTTACGCAACCAGTTATACTCATACCAGTCTTTTGCAACATTAGGTAAAAACGACTGAATAAAACAAAGTATAACCTGACATAAAGCCAATGAAAAAATCACCTGCAGAATACAAACTCTGCTAACTTTAGATATTGATTCAAAGCTAATAATGACATAGCCCACTAAGGCCAGTAGAAAAATTAGAACATCAGGACTTGTCCTTATGTAAAAAAACCAGGGAATGGCAAATAAAGCACCACCAGTGCTAACAAAAAAACTTGGCCTATTTTTTATTTTATATGAAAGGAAAAAAAACATTCCTCCAGTCCAAACGAGAAATATTAAAT
>NZ_JADCLB010000048.1:0-1145 GCF_014982245.1 Enterobacter cloacae complex sp. P6RS | reverse complement strand
TCCAATGTGGGTAGCCTCGGCGATTATCTTTATGCTATTTCTTGTTCATAATAAGTTTTGTCTATACTTTGATAAGTACAGTCGACTCTTTATGATCTATTTTTTGCTGACATTTAGCATCTCGCTTATCCAGTGTTTCTGGTTCTATATTACTGAAGGAACTATACTAAATTCGTACGGAGTGTCTGTTCTCAGTAAGCATATCTTTGCTTCTTCTTATTATTTTTTCTATTTCTTGACTATTTATTGTGCAGGTTATGCAATACGCGCTGTAAGCAGAAAATTTCTGAACAAAGCGGTTATTTTAATCGCGTTTTTTATGACATTGATTATTGCTATAGAATTTGTTGCGCCTGATGTACTTGCACCGTTTCACCTTAGCATGGAAGGCTATGGCGTTGGATTGCGGCAACGCTTGCTCTCGCCCGAACCGTCAATAGCCGCTTTTACGTTTAATATCTTTTTGTTATTGGCGATTACCCTCAGCAACGTTAATCTGGTCAGACTTATTCTTTGGGGGGCGCTGCTAGCGGGTAACATGTTGATTGGCTCTAAGTCCTCACTAGTGTTGATCATGTTTGGCGGGCTGCTGGTATTCTATTTCAACATGACATTGATTCAGAAACTAAAATCACTGTTTGCACTTATCCCGGTTGCAGGAATAGTCATTTATATTGTTATGCATACGGTACTTCCTGCGTTGATGGTTGATATTGAAAATTTCACCAGCGTTAGCACACGCCTGATCACCTCGCTATGGGCCGTTTGTAGTTTATTCTACTATCCGCTTGGTGAGGGGTATGGAACCTATACCGCCTGGTTCGTTCATCCGCTTGAGGCAGCTATAAGAATAGGCAATAGTCTTACACCGTTTTCGCTTAACCTGTCCGAAATCAATGATATGATCGATACTGGTAACTATCTTTCTGCAAAATCAGGTATTCTCTTTTCAGTTATTCATAGCGGTTTTATGGCTGTTATTTTCTACTTTATTGTTTTTCGAAATGCTTTTCGGGACGTTCGGCAGACCAATGCAGGTTACTACCAAAAAATATTGTTGCGTATAACACTTTGGTACTCACTGCTGTCAATTCTGTTTGCTGTTAATATAGAAGTGTTATATACGTTTCTGTTGCCTTTTATAG
>NZ_JADCLB010000047.1:0-268 GCF_014982245.1 Enterobacter cloacae complex sp. P6RS | reverse complement strand
CTCGAACACACCTTAAAGATGTGTCGTTTCAATTTTCAGCTTGATCCAGATTTTTAAAGAGCAAATATCTCAAACATGACTCGCAAGTCAGTTTTGAGATATGACGGCAGGTGACTTTCACTCACGAACCAGCAAGTGGCGTCCCCTAGGGGATTCGAACCCCTGTTACCGCCGTGAAAGGGCGGTGTCCTGGGCCTCTAGACGAAGGGGACACTGAAGTCTCAATCGCAAGACGCCTTGCTGCTTACTTTTCATCAGACAATCTGTG
>NZ_JADCLB010000046.1:0-5154 GCF_014982245.1 Enterobacter cloacae complex sp. P6RS | reverse complement strand
ATTAACGCCAATGTAAAAGCAACCACCGCCGTAAATACAGAGTTGGCAATTTCACTGCTCGTAGCTGTTTTAGTAAAGCCGCTTACAAAATACATCATAAATACATGAGTCAAATAAATCCCATAGGTGTATTTCGATGCCCTTGCAAACCACGTCGCTAACGGATTCTCGCGAAGCGTTTGGAAAATAATAAAAAATCCGCATGCGCAAAGCACCATGTTGATATCAATACCATAAGGCGCTTGATAAATACTCAATATAGCAAAATTGTACCAAGTTAAGAAAATAGTCAATATATATCCTATAACGCAAAACAGGAGTGCATATTTTCTATATTTATTGAGATCCAAGCCGTACAGAAGTCCGCCTATAAGAAAATAAACAAACCATCCATCGGTAATAAAAGGAATAGAGATAATGTTAGCATTTGGGAAATAGCGATTAATATAGAGGTGCAACCAACTAACACCTAGCAAAAAGGCGATAGACTTGAGTCTCGAAGCTGGCTCTATACGTTGAATAATATAACCAACAAAGGGGGCCACGGCATAAGCACCCACTATCCAGTAGATAAACCAGAAATGTAAAGAAACAAACATTGAACCATTAAAAGCGGGTCCGATAATAATCGCATGTAGAAAATCCGTCAGAGTGTTTATAGAAAAAAAACCTGACAGAGAATTAACGGCCCGCCCAAAGTCATAATGCACCATAAAATAATGAATATAAGCGTAAAGTAAAAACGGGATAACTATAGTAACAAACCTGTTGTAATAATATTTCTTCAAGCTAACTATTTTTTCGTTTAGAGCGAAATAACCGCTAATTAGAAAAAAAGAGATAAATCCTGCACGTGATATTGACTGTAAGATTAGTGCAGCTAAGTTTGACCCTGAACTATTTGTATACTCCGGAGTTGAATGTATCAAAACCACCATAAATATAGCAAAGACTCTTAATACCTCAACCCCCTGAATTCTTTTTGCGATCATATTGCTTTATATTCCTAAGCTAATAACTCACTGGGCAGCACAGAATACTGCCC
This sequence comes from Enterobacter cloacae complex sp. P6RS, assembly GCF_014982245.1. NCBI lineage: Bacteria > Pseudomonadati > Pseudomonadota > Gammaproteobacteria > Enterobacterales > Enterobacteriaceae > Enterobacter > Enterobacter cloacae complex sp. P6RS. The sequence goes on along the minus strand of NZ_JADCLB010000046.1, from coordinate 4,109 downwards.
AACATCTAAGGTAGAAAATATCTAATGAATATTAGATAAACGTTTTTTTAGCTGATCAAGTATATTTTCAACCAATGCGACAGCGGAAAAAGCACTATTGCATTCAGCATAACAGCGCAGCTCAGGAGCATTGCCGGATGGGCGCAGATGAATTACAGAATCATCACTGAGAGTGAGTCGAAGACCATCAGTGGAATCGACGCCCTTGATTCCCAGGTTAAAACCAAGAGAATGTACAAAGTCGAGCGGATCTTGCAATGCTTTAGCAATGATTTCTTTGCTCCGCGCCGTGGCAAAGTTCTGGATGCGGTCTGAGTGAGTAAACCGCTGAGGAAGATGTTGTAATAAGTGCGACATCGGGACCTTTGCGGTAACGGCGCTAGCAAATACCATCAGAAATGGCAGAACGGCATCACGTGTCGGCAGTGCGGAAATCGTAGTATCACCAAATGTGATGTCGCTGCCCAGTAAAAATCCACCGTTAGCTTCAAAGCCAGCGATGCGCTCATAGTCGATGCTTAGCCCGGAAAATGCGGCAATGACATAAGGTGAACCAATCTTTGTTAGCTCAATATGCTTAAACAGGCCGGATTTTGCGATCGCCGTATTACAACTAACCGGGATAGCGAGTGCGTCAATACCCAGCGCCTTAGCACATAGTAGACCAAGGATATCACCGCGCAACCATTCTCCCTGCTCATCAGCCACAAGAGGACGATCACCATCGCCATCAGTTGAGAAGATAGCGTCGAGATTAAGCTCGCTCGCCCATCCACGGGCTTTCACTTTATCTTCTTCAGAAACAGCTTCGGTATCGATTGGTACAAATTCATCGCTGCGACCAATGCTGATGACTTCAGCCCCAAGCCGGGTAAATATTTTGGCATAAAGATCGCGACCAGCGCTGGAGTGCTCGTAAATACCTACCCGCTTGCCTGCCAGCGTATCAGCACCAAACAGAGAGGTGTAACGCGCAATGTAGTTATCGGCGGCCAGCGACGACGTTGTCAATCCAGGTAAAGGTATTTCGAGGCTAAAAACGGACTCGCACTGCAGAATGCTTAGCTCATCGGCTTTGGTGATCTCTCCATCTGGACGGTAAAATTTTAACCCGTTGCGATCGAAGGGGATATGGCTGCCGGTAACCATAATGGCCGGGATCCTGTCATGGAGCGATTGATTAGCCAGCGCGGGCGTTGGGATCACTCCGTAATAAACCGCTCTTAGCCCTTTAGCAATAATAGCCTGAGCGCAGGCCTTCGCCATAGCATAGCTGCTCGGGCGATTATCAATGGCTAAGGCAACAGTATCAAAGGTAAAATCCCGCGCCATGACATCAATAAATGCGTGTGCAAATGCAGCACAGACTTCAGAAGTGAAATCGACAACCAGACCTCGTGCTCCGCTTGTTCCAAACGCAACATTACTGTTCTTTATCACATGTTTGGAATTTAACATTATTTATTATCCTTAATACGTCCATATTTATCATCGAAGCGAACGATATCATCACTGCCAAGATAAGTCCCGGACTGGATTTCAATGACTTCTAACGGCACCTTGCCCGGGTTTTCCAGAGTATGTACGACCCCAACGGGAATAAACGTTGATTCATTTTCCGATACCAGAAAAACGTCATCACCGCGCGTCACCTTCGCTGTACCAGCAACGACCACCCAATGCTCTGCGCGATGGTAATGCATTTGTGTCGAGAGACGCTCACCCGGCTTTACGGTAATGCGTTTAACCTGATAGCGCCCCCCCTGATCAACGGAATCATAACGCCCCCAGGGACGATACTCTTCACGGTGTGAAATATGCTCACTACGTTTTTCATGTTTAAGGACATCGACGACTTTTTTGATATTCTGTACTTGATCCTGCTTAGCAATCAACAACGCATCTTTAGTTTGAACAATCACAAGATCATCCGCACCAATTGTGGCGACCAGCGAATTTTCAGCATAGACATAGTTATTGTTGCTATTGTGATAAATCACATCGCCATGGGTCACGTTGCCATTGTCATCTTTGGTAGAAATATCCCACAACGAACTCCAGGAACCAACATCGCACCATTGAGCATCCATTGGCACAACAACACTATGGCAAGTTTTTTCCATCACTGCATAATCTACTGATTCATCCGGGCAGGCGGCAAAAACCGAGCCATCAAGCCGGATAAAATCAAGATCGGCCGAGGCACATGACATTGCCTTTCTACAGACGCTTAGTATGTCCGGACGGAATTTTTCCAGTTCTGCCAAATAGATACTTGCTTTAAACATGAACATTCCGCTGTTCCAGAGATAGTTGCCGTCACGTAGATAAGCCTCTGCGGTAGACTGATCAGGTTTTTCAACAAAAGCATCGACTTTGAAGACCGACTCGATCAGTTCATTACCTTGTCGAATGTATCCATAGCCCGTTTCAGCATGCGAGGGGACAATGCCAAAGGTCACCATTTTTCCATCCACCGCCTGCCTCTGAGCCAGAGTCACACTACTGCAAAACGCATCAACGTTTTGAATAACATGATCGGCAGCAAGCACCAGCATAATAGGGTCATCGCCATCTTTTAATGCATGGAGTGCGGCCAGAGCAATAGCAGGTGCAGTGTTGCGACCCACGGGTTCAAGAATGATGTCAAAGTCGAGAATTCCTGCCTGGCGCAATTGTTCAGCGACGATAAATCGGTGCTCGTTATTACTGATAATAAGAGGCGTGCTGCAATCGAGACTTTCGAGTCGCAAGAGTGTACCCTGCAACAACGAAGCATCATCAACTAATGACAAAAATTGTTTTGGATATAGAGAGCGTGAGAGCGGCCAGAGACGAGTTCCTGAACCTCCAGCCATAACAACAGGCAATATTTTCATATTATGCTCCCTCTATGACCTTGATGAAATAATTAACCATTTTGGACCTAGTATAATGCTGTGTAAAATACTCATAAACTTGATTTCTATTAATTGGATGCTCACGCAAATCATTAAAGCTAGTAGCTAACGCCTGAGCATTCTTTACTGGGACTACCAGGCCTGTTACACCATGCTTATTGACCCATGCGACACCAGAGCCCTTAATATCGGTTGAGATAACTGGTGTACCACAAGCCATAGCCTCAAGTTGCACGACACCGAAAGCTTCGGAGCGTTCAACGGATGGCAGACAGAATACATCTGCAGCGCTAAAGTATGCTGGCAGTTCATGAACGGAGAGCCGCCCCAGCAACTTAACGACATCTTCAAGGTTATACTCTTTAATTTTCGCTTTCAATTCAGGGGTTAACTCGCCTTGGCCACCCAGCAAGATAATATAGTTTTCGTCCAAAAGTCTTGCCGCCTCGATAAGATACTCAAAGCCTTTGTAGTAGACGTGTCGACCAAGAGAAAAGATAACAAACTTACCGTCATAGCGCTGTTTAATCTGCTCGACTGACTCAGGTGTCGCAACCATTTTATCTTCGTCAATGCCAATCGGGATAACTTCAACCTTATTAAGGTATTTCGCGAGATCTTCTGAGGCGTCGGCATAAACCTGGCTGGTTGCGATAATTTTGTTACTACGAGCAAGCAAATCGTTTTGCAAAGGTATAAAAGGAATTTTCAAATACTTTTGTTTTACTATATCGCTGTGCCAATGGACGATAATTTTACAACCTTTACGGGGTTTAAATATGAAAAAGGCGAGAAGCGCGAGTGGATTCGGTAAGTGAACATGTATAACGTCATAGTTATTTCTAATTTTTTTCCATACTTTAATGAACTCGAAGGAGACATAAGTGCTTGCTAAATGGGCAAGACTGGCGCAGCGATAAACCTTGACGCTATCGATGACCTCTTCAGAAGATTCATTTTTTTCCGAAACGCATAATACATCAACGTCGTAACCTTCTTGTTTTAATACCGTTGATATATCGTACACTACCGTCTCGATCCCTCCCCAGAAGGGGGGATATAACTTACTTACTTCGAGAATACGCACTTAAACCTCTTTATAAAAAAATGAAACCCGTTTCTTATCAAGAATTCATTATTGAAATATTTTTTTAAAATATTCTGCGCATGCACTATCAGAATAATATTGAAGGAAGAGTGTCCTTGTTG
>NZ_JADCLB010000045.1:0-322 GCF_014982245.1 Enterobacter cloacae complex sp. P6RS | reverse complement strand
CCCACGCCCCCCCCCCCCCCGCCGGGGCGGGGGCCCCCCCGGGTCGCGCCGGGGCGCGGCAACGGCCCCGCTCCGCCCCCCCCCGCCCGCCGGGCCCCCGCCCCCCGCCCCGCGCCCCCCCCCCCGGGCCGCCCCCCCCGCCCCCCCCGGCCCCCCCCCCCCCCCCCGCGGCCGCGCGCGCGCCCGCCCCGCGCGGGGGCGGCCGGGGGGGGGGGGGGCCCCCCCCCCCGGGCGCCCCGCCCCGGGTTTGAAGGGGGGGGGGGGTTGGGCCGCCCCCCCCGCCCGCGCCGGGGGGGGGGGCGGGGGTGCGGGTTGAGAGGCG
>NZ_JADCLB010000044.1:0-290 GCF_014982245.1 Enterobacter cloacae complex sp. P6RS | reverse complement strand
GTGCGGGTGGTGGTGACGCCGAAGGGCAGCAGTCACCCGTCGCTGACCGGAACGTTACAGGAGAGCCAGGCGGTGACGGCTTACGGCACGCCAGCGGTGGAGGACGTGCGTACATCCGGCACGCCGGAGGTAGGACAGACCCTGAGGGCGGAATACACCTTCAAGGCGAACGGAACCGGTGCGGATGCTTCAACCTATATCTGGGCGAGGTATGAGAAAACCAGCTGGATGCCGATCGAGGGGGCCAACGGCCGGGAATACACTCTTCAGGCGGGAGACGCGGGTTACAG
>NZ_JADCLB010000043.1:0-644 GCF_014982245.1 Enterobacter cloacae complex sp. P6RS | reverse complement strand
CACGCATCTGTGCAAGGCGCATACGGTCGATGAAGTCCTGTTCTCCTTCATTGAGTTTGCCGGGCATCATGCCTACCAGGAATCCGGCAACGGAGGCACCTACGCCGCCAGCGGCGATTTCCGTAGCTCGTACCGCCCATGTTCCATATGTAGCGAATCGTCCGGCGACATGTTCCAGAACGCCAGCGCCTGCGGTGGCTGTCTGTGCTCTGGCCGCGCTGGCAGCGGCTGCGACTGCGGCCTGGTATTGCATCTCTTCGTGATTGCCGTTGAACCACTTATACAGGGCGCTACGCTTCTTCGGTTCAGGTACATCTTCCGGGGCTTGTGGCTTTTTCTTTGCCGTCTGTGCATGCTGTGGGGCATCTGAATCTGTTACGGCGTCAACAGCAGGTGCTGCCCGGAACAGGCCCATTTCTGCAAAATTAGTATGAGGTTCTTGTTGTTTACCTGCATCTGTATTCCCTGAACCACGCTCGCGGGATTTAGCGAAGACAGGGACAGGCCGCAGTACAGCAGGGCCAGCCGCTGGTGATGAATTTGAGGAAAAAATTGTCGGCGGTGTGGTTACCGTTATCGGTGCCGACGTTCTGGATTCGCTGCGTGATTCATAAGTTTGAACGGTTATCTGCGGGATGATTTTT
>NZ_JADCLB010000042.1:0-1135 GCF_014982245.1 Enterobacter cloacae complex sp. P6RS | reverse complement strand
GTCTCCCTCAGCCCGACCCGTTCTCCCCTGAACGCCTTGCCTGCGCTCAGACTGACACCCTGTATGCTCAGCTTTCCGCTGACATCCACTTTCCTGACCTTCACCCCTTCATCGTATTCAGGTGGCGTTACGCTGCCGCTGTACTGCCGCGCTGACGGCTGATACCGCGAGCCCGGTACCGCCATATCCAGCGCCTCGTGCGGGCGTTCAAGGTTGTACACCGTGCGCCAGTGATCGAAAGCGCGCTGCAGCTCTCCGCTGTCCGCGAACCATTTTCCCTGCAGCACTTCCGCCTTCAGGCTGCGGTGAAAACGCTCCAGCTTGCCCTGCGTCTGCGGATGATAAGGCCGGGAGTGCCCCACCCGGATACCGTGGCGCATCAGCCACAGCTCCAGCGCCGTCCAGGTGCCGGTGGTGTCGCCCCACGGTGAGCCGTTGTCCATCGTCATCCTGTCTGGCAGGCCGTAGCGTTCAAACGCGCTGACCAGCTGCTGCTGCACGGTCTCGCGCCGTTCATCGGTACAGTGCGCCAGGCACAGGGAAAAACGGGAGTGGTCGTCCAGCAGGGTGAGCGGATGGCAGCGGCCACCGCCAAAGGGAAAGTGGCCCTTAAAATCCATCTGCCAGAGCCGGTTCGGCGCGTCATGTTCGAAGCGTCCCGTAGCCGGAACGCCCGGTGATACGCCCGGCAGCAGACCGTGACGGGCCATCAGATTATGGACGGTGCTGAAGGCGGGCATACGGTACCCCTGGTCTTCAAGCCAGCGCTTAATCTTGCGGGCGCCCCAGCGTTGATGACGGTCATGCGCCATGCGCAGCAGGGCCGTGATGTCGTCAGATGAGCGGTTCGGGGAATGATGAGGTGCGCGGGAGCGGTCCTGAAGACCGGAGGCACCTTCCTCAGCCCAGCGCTGAAGCCACTTGTAGCCGGTGGCAGGAGAAATGCCGAACTGACGGCAGAGGAAACGGATGTTCGCCCCGTCCTGCGAGGCGAACAGTACAAACTCGGTACGTAATGACATGGTATCTCTCGCATCCCAGGGCATAAGTGACTCCATAAACGGGTTCTTATGCCTCAGTTGTAAGTGTCTACCATGTCCCCGAACAAGTGTTCACTATGTCCCCGGACCGTACA
>NZ_JADCLB010000041.1:0-46167 GCF_014982245.1 Enterobacter cloacae complex sp. P6RS | reverse complement strand
CCCCTACCCCTACCACCAAAAATAAGTTCAGGAAAAAATAATGGAATGAGTTAATCAAAATAATCTAGATATATTAGCGCTCTCTAAAGCAGCTGTTACCTTGCTGAATAACCGCTGCTGATAATTAGCCGAACAAAGTGTCCGATTGAAACTATCTAACTCTTATAATGTCCGAATACCTTGTGGTGTAACGGGGGGATAGCATTTCACGTTTCATCTGCCAATGTTGCTGTATTCCCTGCCCGGCAAAGTAGAGTGTTCCTTTCCCGTCTTTCGCGTTTAGGTGATCGAGCACTTCCATCAACTTGTCGCTTCCGGCTCGCGGCGCGTTTTCATCGAACAGGTTCAACTGGGCCACCCCCTGGCTGAAGAAGTCTCCCAGCATGATTCCAGCCTTTTGATAGCGATGGCCGTCCTTCCAGATTTTGTCCAGGCACTTTACCGCGGCGTTAATGATGTCTCTGGAATCTTGGGTGGGGGTAAGAAGCTTCATGGACGCACTGTTACCGTAATACGGCTCGTTAAGCGCAAAGGGAGAGGTTTTCACGAACGCAGAGATAAAGCGGCAGTACTGATGTTCACCCCGCAGTTTTTCAGCACCACGGGCGGCATAGCTGCAGATAGCTTGGCGCATCTGTTCATAGTCCGTGACGCGCTCGCCGAACGACCGACTGCAGACGATTTCCTGCTTTGCCGGTGCAAACTCTTCAAGATCGAGACAAGGCTCGCCGCGCAGCTCCCGGACTGTCCGCTCGAGTACAACGTTAAAGTGCTTTCTGATTATCCACGTGCTCTGCTCCGAAAGGTCGAGAGCCGTTTTGATGCCCATGGCGTTCAGCTTCTTACTGATGCGCCTGCCGACGCCCCAGACGTCCTCCACCGGAACCAGAGAAAGCAGTCGGCGCTGGCGATCGATATTGGACAGGTCCACTACCCCGCCCGTCTGGCGCTGCCATTTCTTCGCGGCGTGGTTGGCCAGCTTCGCCAGTGTCTTCGTCTGGGCAATGCCAACACCAACGGTAAGGTGAGTACGCTTCAGAACCGTAGCTCGGATCTCTTTGCCGAACTCTGTAAGGTCCCGGCAGTTGCGAACACCAGTCAGATCGCAAAAGGCCTCGTCAATGCTGTAAATTTCTACTCTGGGGCTCATTTCTTCGAGCGTCGTCATTACACGGTTCGACATGTCCGCATAAAGCTCGTAGTTACTGCTGAAGCAAACAACGCCAGCACGCCGGAAAAGCTCTCTTTGTTTGAAGAAAGGCTCTCCCATGGTAATTCCAGCGGCCTTGGCCTCGGCGCTGCGCGCGATTACGCAGCCGTCATTGTTCGACAGAACAACCACTGGCCGCCCTTTCAAATCGGGCCGAAACACCGTCTCGCATGATGCGTAGAACGAATTCACATCACAGAGCGCAAACATACTTAGCTCGCAGATTTAACGATGAAAGTAACAACGCCGAAAACGTCCAGCGTATCTTCGCTGCCAACAACAATCGGGCTGTAGGCGCTGTTCATAGGATTGAGCTGCACCGTCGGGCGAAGCTGCAGACGCTTAACAGTAAATTCCCCTTCCACCGCGGCGATGACAATGTCACCGTGCTCTGCTGTGCGCGAACTGTCCACCACCAGCAGATCACCATCGCTGATCCCGGCTTCGATCATTGAATCACCTGCGGCTTTGACGAAATAGGTGGAGCTCGGATGAGCGACAAGTAACTCATTGAGATCGATACGCTGTTCAACGTAATCAGCTGCGGGGCTTGGGAAACCACACTGTACTAAGTCACTGAAAAGCGGAAGAGCGATAATCTCTCGCAGTTCTGTTGGCCTCATGAATTCCATTGCACTCACCTCAAATACTGTTTTTATATACAGTAGTTTTATTTGTAAGTGTCCGCAAGATGCAGGCCCTATCGTGACTGCTTAAATCTTCGCCGTTTCGTTTCTAAGTTTCTATGTCGCTTCGGATTATAAGTTTTGTAAATTTTCCAATAATGGCTCTGTTTGAGCAGAAATAAATCGGTTTGGGGGTAACAGGTTTGCTTTAGGAAGAAATCCCAGTTCTAAGGGGTGTGAATGAGGTAAAAGCGTTAGCGAGGGAGGTTGAACAATCTAAAGAGATCTCAGACCGCGAATGTTTGAACGGAATGCAACTGCGGCGCTCATATAGATCTGGCTTGAGTTTACAGCACACAATCGAGTCGAATAGTACGCTCTGAGCGAGGATTAGACATTGCAATCAATTAAAATCCATGAATATTCATAAATAATAAAAATTTAAATCTACAAATTTTACTTTAGGCTATTTAATGTTGTCATTTCATCCTCACCAAGATTCATGCCACAATCATCCATCCAACTCTCCTGCTTTCAAGCTCTGAACAAATTTCTTTTGATTATAAATTGCTCACGATATAGCAATCTGGATTTTCTTCACAATACTCAATGTATAGCAGAGGTGATGGAAATAGTGTTAATCTATCCGGATGGTTTTAATGAATAATTCTTGTATCTGAATGCGACAATTAACTACAAGAATCAAGAAGATTTGAACAAGTAAAGATGGTGAAAAGATGAGCAATAAAGATCACAACATACCAATTACCAAACAGGACCTGACAAACGATCCTGAGTTGATAGATTTATTTGGCGTTCCATGGGACATAATAAATCATCGCCACCCAAGCGTCACACCGGAGATAAAAAAAAGGATTTTGAAAGAGAAATATAAAAAAAGAGTAATTGCTGATGGAATTGAGTCTGGTCAATTAACCCTAAACGAGCATGGCTATGTATTTCGCTCCAAATTGAATAGTTCACAATTTGCTGGACTAGTATTTGAGGCTTTTCTTGTTGATCGTTTTAATTCCAATAGAAGTGAAGGCCTTCGAGCTTTTACATGGTGTACAGAAGATAATAGCACAGCTGCGACAAAGCATTTCGAAGAATTTCTTGCCGTTGGAACAGGATTGATATCTACCCAGCGGGAACACATAGGATTTTATGAACCCCATAGCAATGCAGATATTATTTTCCTAAGAAAAAATCATTCACGAAATGAAATGGAGAATGCCCTCGTAAAAGGAACAAACCTCCAAAGTGCCATCCAGGTTAAATGTATAAAATATAATATCATTGAGGAGGTTGTTAAGACTGTCATTTCTGGAAAATACCGAAATGTAATAACAATGTTAAGTGATACTCGAGGCATTCCCTCTTGGGTGACATGCCATTCAGCATTGGCCACTATGAAACGGCGAGGCACTATTACAACTGAACAATATGCTAAAGCAATCGCGGCGATTCATGGCCCAGAATATTTTGGCTTAGCTCAACATGATATAGACGATTATCACGAATATATTTTAGAGTTTTGGAAAGGGAATACAGAAGAGCAAACAAAAAATATAAATGACGCCATAGATCAAGAAATTAACGCCTATACACGCCGCAATGGTTTGCTTGTCCCACTCAGCTTAAAATAGAAACGCAAGTCTAGCGATGTTTATTTCATCGCCGGACTTGATTAAATCTCAAATTCCTTTCCTGCTACAGAGTAATTTATCAAATGAGGTTAGCATTATTATTGTAAGAATATCAAATAGATGTATGCAGCATTATATTTCATGACACTACTAGTCTTCGCTTAAGCTCTTCAAGTTCTTTCTGTGTTTCTTCCAGTTTCGTAATTACATATTTTAGCGCCAGCGTGGTATCAAGCAGCAGCACGTTACTATCCAGTGCTAAAGTACCCTCCCCTCGAATTATCTCACCTTCTTCATTTTCATACGGGCTACCCGGAACCTCTTTCACATAATCCGGATCGATCTGCATGACATCCTGCGCTATAACACCGCGACGTACTCTGCCTTCATCATCATTTTTATAAATGAACGTAGAAGGTTTCAGGGCTTTGATATTGCTATAGGACTGACGGCCATCATTGTAAGTGATCTCTTTTTTCAGCGAGGCATCTGATGTTGGCTGTTTAGAAAATATATAGTTACCAATAAAGCCGCCATTACCTGAGACAGCAATATCGCCTGTGGTCAGGCTGAAGGCAAAGATACGAGTACCTGCCGAGCCACCATCCCCATGAGTAACGATCTGTATCTCAGGCCAGTTCGACGTGCCGCCGCTGATTGACCCCATAGCGGTAGTGGCATGATAACCTCCTGAGCTATACGTACTCCAGCGCAGCGCTGGAACATACCCTGCATCGTTAGGTGTTACCAGGTTAGTACGGGAAAATGCATTATTAACATTGTTCTGGTCATTTATATCGAGATAACCGCCACCGCCACCGAGACCCGGAGCAAGGTGACAATTAGCCTGATATATACCACGAGGGGTCCAGCGGAAATCAGCATTTGAGCTTATACCGTCATAGAGATTCATTTGCACGCGAGATAAATCAGTTCCTGATCCACGTACAGCGCCAAGCCTCCATGTGCCAGCATAGTAGTTACCAGAAAGCCAGTTAACATAATTCTCAACCGGACCGTCTGAAGCAACGTTACCTAAAGTAATAGCCTTATTTCCGCCAGATCCTGAAGCAACTCCCACAATGTTTCCTGCAGATGCGACAACGCCACCAGTAACAGTCCCACCTGCTTTACCTTCTATTGTCTCAAGACGCTCATCGTCCCCTGCTGCCACCGTTCCGTCCGTTGTTCCAACGTTCCTGGTGGAGCTGTCTCCTAAACCGAGGTTTGTGCGACTGCCTTCTGCCGTTGTTGCCCCGGTACCACCCTGGTCAATCGGGAGAGCACCATTGGTACCTTTCTGAGCCAGCTTACCGATGCCCGGGATAGTTACGGAGGTGCCGTTAATCGTAACGTTAATATTCTGGTTGGCTGAGGTTGTGGCGAACGTCTCCCACGCGCCAATGTTCTCGTCATACTCTTTGATGAGCTGCGACATCGCCTGTGCCAGCCCGTCGACAGAGATATTGTCGGACACCAGGATTCCATACTTCTGGCCGCTCAACGCCGGGGAAGCAGCTGGCGTAACCGTCATTGACGTGGCGCTGTTCACGGATGAAATCTGGAACATCTGAACCGGGTTAGACATGACGATAATCGTCTGGCCAGCGCGAACCTGGCTGGCCGGTGCCGTCCAGTTCGTGCCCGTGCCGGTGGCGGTGTTTCCGTTAATGGCGATGGTGCCAGTGTTATAAAGCATATTTTCTCCAGGCAATAAAAAACCCCGCCGAGGCGAGGTTTGCATTCAAATTCGTGAGTTATTTACATGTCGTGCTTGTGAATGTGTTCGCACTTACCCAACGCCAGTTGAAGGGATATCCGGCCCGGTATTGAGTCTGGTTGTTTTGTTTTCTAACGCCGTAAATCATAACGGTATTCTCATGGTCACCCATATATGCCGTGCCGCTGCAAATAGGTTCCTGTTTCTCAAGTACACCAGCACAACCAGACAGCATTAAAGCGATCGCCATGCTGATAATTAGCCTTTTCATTTTGAAAGTATCCAGAGGAATTCAGTAGGTTCGAAGATATCAATACAAAATCGATGGGTATAATTGATTATGTAGATCAATTATTTGTTATTGATCGCTCAAAACGATCAATCAGTCATAGGCTGCGGTGTTGATGGCCGTCAATGCTATTCCTGTGGTTGTCCCTCCCGCTGCAGAACCAGTAGCTGTTGTCGAAGGCGCGGCATTTATCCTGGTCGACGAACCGTTAAAGCGGCAGCCTGCATAGGCTGTTATATTCACGATTGTTGGAGGCTTGGTATTGTTGTTCTGTACGATTTGTGAGCCCAGAATTGCAGGTGCTACCGCATAACTACCCTGCAACGTAACATCAATGTTAATCCCTCCCGTTGAGGCTCCTGGTGTTCCGACAGTAACGAGGTCAGTAAGCACGCGGCTTTCGTTTGTCAGTACCAGCTTTCCGGCTTCATCCCAGACAGCAAATCCCCAGTCGGGCAACGTTTGTGGAAAGATGGCAAAGATGTACGCCGTCAGAGTGTGTGACTGACCATAAGCGTTGCTTGAACCAACAAGAATGTTTCCTCCTGACCGGGTTGCCCCGACTGTAGTGGGCTGGGCTGTATCACTCGTTTTGCAAAAAACCATCGCCGGATAAGAAGCATCCAGAGCTACCGTCGCAGAAGCACCGTGGTATGCCCCATTTGCCACTGAGTTAACCACTACCTTTCTGTACAGACAAAACGGCGTTGACTGAGGAGTAATAAACGGATTTCCGCTTTCCAGCGCAATCAGTGCACCATAATCTGCCATCATGCATTCTCCACGAAGACCACCAGTTCACATTCCGAGGCCGGATAATTACCAATACCAACTTCGCTGGCAGTGCTGAGAGTGATGGTGTTCCCGTTAGCGATAATGCGTCGACCCACCGAGACCGCGCCTTTATCAAGGGACACCGCAAATCCGACCTTCATCCCCGCCGGAATGGTAAAGGACCAGTTGCCCGAGGTTTGCCCCTCGGAAAGCTGAATACGCCCTACCACTGATACGGGTTTGATACCGTAGTTGTTCGGGATGCCGTTGGCGTCCCAGGTCTGAATACCCCAGGCCATTAAAACACTCCTGTAAGTTTGCCTATCTGAACACGGAGCCTGTTAGCATCCCGAATGCTGATGGTGACGTTAGTCTGCTTCATGCCTCCGGAACTGTCGCTCCCGTAGTTCTGCATCGTTCCGTCTTTACCCCAGCGCCAGCCAGCGCTTCCGGCAACATAATTATTAGACTGCAGAGAATCCGTAATTTTGCCGAACTGGATACTCGCATCACGGAAGAACGCATCATTGATGAATGTCTGCCCGTTCTGGATAACAAATGGCAAAGAAACAGTGCTGCCAGCTTGGGAGGTAACGGCAAAACGGTCGGCCAGGAAGATAACCTGTGACTGCATCCCTGATGGCGTATTCTCCACCCCGATCCCCATTCCTGCAGCGTAATACTGGCCATTACTCGTTACCCCAACTTTGATGTTGTACATCGCGCTGAGCTGGCCGTTTACGTTCGCAATGGCCTGGGCGTTCGTGGTGATAGAGGCAGTATGTCCATTGACTGTCGCCGTAATAGCATTTATCTGCGTGGCTGTAGACTGCTGATAATTCGAAACCGTATCGCTCAGGCTGTTGATGGATGCCGTATTACCGTTGACGTTCGTTTGCAGACTCAGCAATGCGCGTGCCGTTGCCTCCCTGTCATTGACGATCACCTCATCAATGCGGTCTAGCTGCGCGCTGTTACCGGCAACCGAAGCCGACAGGGTTTTACGTGTGGCCACCTGAGCGAGGTTGGCCTGGATTATCGCAATTGCCGAGTTCTTCACGCCTCCTGTCATGCCGTCCATCGAAACAGAAATCTCGTCTATCTTCACTTCGGCCTGCGCCAGCCCGTCAGCGTTCTCCTGGATGTCTTTCGCCTGCTGCTCGAGCTCGTCGGCATGCTTTTTAATGTCATCCGCCATGCCTGCAACTTTTTCGTTGCTGTCCACTGCGTTCTCGATCAGGTCTTTGAAGGTATCAGAGTCTTTCATTCCCTCCAGAATCACATCGGTGATGTCAGAAACATCGATACTTGCCTGTCCTCGCACCCATTCTGTGTACCCTGATTCGTTGCCGCTGCGGTCCACCAGCTGCGCGCGGTACCAGAAAATCTGCCCAGCCTTAAGGCCCATCTGCTGATATTTGCGCTGCGGGTAAGGCACATCGGCCAGCAGCATCGCATCTTCTTCGGTACCAGTCAGGCTGTACTGAATTTCCGTCTTCAGCGTGTCGTCGGTATTCGCCGGGAATCCCCAGTTGAGCTCGATACCGAATACCACGCTTTCAGAAGCGATGAAGCCAACCGGCTTCGGTGGATTGCCCACTTTACCCGTCAGCGTTTTCTCTTCTGAATAGCCCCAGCCTGACGAAATTTCGGCAGCATTGATGGCGCGCACGCGCACCAGGTAGCGCCCGGCATAAATCCCCGGGACGTCGAATGATGTGGTGGAGCTGCGCGGCACGTTAACCCAGTTCCCGTCGTTGCGGCGCCATTGCGCTTCATAGGCGATAGCGTTCTGCGCCTGGTCCCAGCTCACGCGCATCGTTTCGACACTGATATTTTGCTGCACCACAGAAAACGAGCTGATGACGATGTTCGCAGGCGGCGACTGGTTGCCCGGCGGGATCACGCTCACCGGCCGCTGGTCAATGATGGCTCCGGTATCAATGCGATCGAATTTATCCGGATCGTGATTTGCACCGACGATTGTGAACGTGCCGTCATTATTATCAGTTACTGTAATAACGCGATACTGCTGTGCGTAGAGCTCATCAGACTCAATGACCCATACGGCCTCGGCCTGTGGAAGCTCGCTAAAGGCGGTTGTCACGGTAACCATTCCACCTGACAGGGACTGAATCGTCCGGGATTGGGTAATACCCGACGGCAGGTTTACCATTATCCTGTCACCGGCCTTAGCACTTGGCACCCGGTCAAGTTTGAGTACACGACCATTAACCGCGGATAATCGACCGCCTAAATCTCGGCCAGAGAGATTTCGGTCAGCGACAGCAATTATGTAGCCAGGCTGAGGAATATTGCCGTCCAGACCAACGTCAAACGTTACAATCCTATCTTTATTGTTGGTCAGGATCCCCCAGCGCCCTTTCCTGTTAGCCTCAGATTGCCGGGTGCATCCGATAGCGGTGATCTCAAGCTGGTTGAAACCATAGCGCGCCACCAGAGCCTGCTCGAAGACGGGCTCCATTGCGTCAGCATAGCCATTTGCCGGATCCGACCAGGAAACAAGAGCGTTTGTGTAGCGACTTTTAGTTGTGCTACTGGAATACACAAATTTGCCGTCAACTACGTTAGCGTGCGTGTAGGTAAAATCGACATCTCTGGGCATGTCTGCAAGGGCAACAATCTGGTCGTCTCCCCAGTAGGTCATACCTCGAAAAATGGCGGCAAAGTCTCGCAGCACAGTGTAAGCGTCATTTCGATCTTGAATGTATACGTTGCAGGTGTAACGCGGTTCAGTTCCGCTCCCCCCCTTACCATCCGGTACCAGTTGATCACAATACTGAGCGACCTGATAAAGGGTCCATTTATCAATATTGGCTGCTGTTAGCCGATTACCAAGGCCGAAGCGGTCAGTGACTACCAGATCGTAAAATATCCACGCAGGGTTATCCGTCCATGCCCACTTAAATGCTCCCGTCCAGGTGCCGCTGTACGTTCGTGTTTCTGGGTCATAGGTATCGGGCACACGAATAACACGCCCGCGGGGCTCGCAAGAAATTTGCGGAATTGAGCCATTGAACTGGCTCGAATCAAATTCGATGTACAGTAGCGCGGTGTTCGGATAGCGCAATTTGGCGTCGATTACTTCTGTGAAGCTTTGCAGCGTCATCGTGTCGCCAATCTTAGCGCTATTTGCGTCTGCGGTAATCTTGCGCAGCCTGATGGTCCAGGTGCTGCCCGCCTGAGGTAAATCAATACGGTGGCTGCGTTCATAACCAGAGGTGGTTTTCCCGGTCACGCTGGTATTTAGCACCGTCTGCCAGGTACCGCCATCTGTCTGCAGGTCAAATGCGTAGTTGACCGAATAGCCAACCAGATCGCCATCGTCCTCCTGTTTGAAGAGAGAAGGCCATTTTAGACGCAGGCGAACAGCTGAAAGCTGCGTATTGGTGAACGTGCGCGTCCACGCTGTAGAGCTGGAAACTTCGGAACCTACATTGATTTCATTTTCGGTACCTGGGATCCCTTGAATGTATTTTTGCGCCTGAGTTCCAGAACGAAACTCCCACGCCACGCCGCTGAAGTTCTGTGAACCATCTGCGTTCTCAAGTGCGGTGCCATCGAGATAAATATCGCGCGCAGTAAGTCCACCAGCAAACTCCCCCTCTCCCAGCGCGAGAAGGATTTTTGCCTTGGCAACTGACTGCAGGTCGTCTGGCTGTTCTGTAGGAGTTCTTGAGCTTGAACTGCCGCCCTTGCGGCCTTTAATAGCGGTTGCTATAGCCATATTGCGCCCATAAAAAAAGCCACCGGGAGGTGGCTTGTTGATAAATCTATTTACTGTTGGTCTTCTACATAGATACCGGCGGAGATGATCGCGCCACCTATACGGCGCCGTCCGTACAAGAGTGGTACCGGATTGCCCTGAGCTGTCGTATTTGTTACTCCACCAAAGGCATAACTGGCCTTGTTGTCTGCCGATTGCTTGCTGGCAAGTCCGGTTGTCTGTGGAGAAAGCATTTGAACGACACCGCCAAGGGCCATCGCAGCGCCAAATTGCATTAGAGGAACGCCGACAGCACCACCGCCAAAGTATGACGCCACAGCACCAACTGCGACCAAAGCCACACCTAAGATGGTCTGGAATACTCCACCACGTTTACTCCCGAGGATAACCGGCGCGATACGGATATCAGCGGTACTCTGATCCATAGAGAGTTCATCATCGTTCAGGTTACGCTTACCGCTGAATACAGCGTAAGTAAGCCCACGCTGCTTGCTGGTATTCAAAAACCGCTCGAAGCCTGGCACTATAACGCACAATGCACGGATGGCTTCTTTAGGCGAAGCAACAGAAAGTTTGAATTCACGACCAAATGTTGAGCCAAGTATTCCATAGAGGCGTATGGTTCTCATCGGCTGACCAGTTAAAAATGTCATACATGCCTCCAAAGTCTCTCTTGACTAAGAGAGACTATTAATGTTGATAGACTTTTTGATGTTTTTAACACGCAATCCAAGAATTCAAATCAACTTACTTATTTTTGGCTGACGGATTAGCAACTTCTGGGTGTTTTTTATTGAATTCTATAAAGCTACTTGGGCATTCCTTTGAAAGTAAATAATAATTTACTAAACATGCATCCGCCTTAGCTTCATCGCTCGAATGATACACACCATCTGCCAAAGATAATGTCGGAGCTAAATACCTGGCTTTAATCAACTCTTGCCCCAACGCCAAAGCATCCTTAGAAGTAGCTGCTGAACAAGACGTAACAGCACCGTCAAATAACGTCTTATTACCTTTGCAATTTAAGGACGCATCTAAGAAGGACTCGTGTAAATCGGTGCGCACTTGAATAAATGCAGGATCAGTAATATTTGAACCAGCCAAGATCCCTATCAGACCTAACCCACCTCCGATTGTAGCAATGGCTGAACCATTGGCGAGGTTCAAATCTCCCAATACCAACCATCGCAACAGGAAAAAACTCACTGCTACGGACGTTATCAAATATCCAAACCCAGTCCATAGATTGTGACTGTGCCCGAAGAAACTCAAGCATGCAAGCCCGACCCCAACGACAAATGGAACGCAGACAACGACCATTTTAATATAAAAAGTATTCAAGTTGACAAATGCCACATTAATATCCGTTAATGAAGTACCTTGGGCTCATTATTATCTAAACTTCGATTGATGGCGAAGGATTTTGTTTGTCCTCTCACGCCAATACCCACCATAGGGTACTCGCTGGCTAAGATGTCCATATAGATGATGCAGAAGCATGTTCCCCTCCAGTAAGATTCCTGAATGGTTCCACTTATTCGATTCCACCTGCATGATGATCAGATCGCCCGACATCGGTGATCCACTGAATTCACGGAAACCACACTCGTACCAGCAATCCTGATAGAAGTTGTCCGGGTAGTCGTTCTCCCACCAAGGATAATCTACACGGTAATCCTTAAGCTCGATCCCATGCTCCTGCCGGAAATAGCTCATCACTAGGCCCCAACAGTCGTAGTGTCCGAGCACAAACGGGCGCCCGAGCAACGGTAATTCACCGCGGGGAGTAATGGTGCGAAAGTCTCCTTCAGGCCAACTGACAATATGCCAGGGCAGCAACGTTGCATCGCATTGAGCCTTGTCCAGTTCGCTTGGTTGGGTCGTCGCGTCGGGGTGGCTATGTACGATTCCCGTTATCGTCCCCCAGTCTTCAGCAGCAGCGTAATCCTCTGGCGAAAGGTGAAACTGTTCCGTTGGTTCGGCAGCCAGATTACGGCATGGGAAATAGCGTTCCACCCGACTTTTCTGCGCTATTACACCACAGCATTCGCGGGGATATTCTTTCGCGGCATGCACCAGGATGTCCTGAATTGTTTTCTGACGCATGTTAACTCCTGATCAAAGATGTTCCAGGAAAACCACCGAAAGGAAGTTCATTGTGTTCACCAAACCGAAGCTTGCAGGCGGTGAGCGTGCCGTTACATTCATCCAATGAGGGATCGCTTACCGGATTGTTGTTTTTGTCGAAGTAAAGCGTGCCCGTATAATCGCACCCATCGCCGGTGCGGTACTTATTCCGGATGCACCAGGTACACAGGGAATGAAGCTGCCTGGTCGGGATCATCAACCCCTGCAGATCCATCGGGCTGGTAAGAACAAACTCGATACTTTCACCGGGAAGCTCGCTATTTTTACCGTCGATATAGAAAACCCGCTTTCTCACCTGCAAGGGATCTGCTGTTGGATTTCCATCCGGGAAATTGCGCTCATCCAGGTAATGCGCAAAAGTGTCATGAATCGTAACTTTGGCCTGCAGCATATCGTCATAGGCCAGACAGAGCGCAGTGATAGAACTGTCAATGTTGGCAACGGTGAGCGTCGGCTGGGCGCTACTGCCATCGGTTGAAGCTTCCAGTCCCTCGAGCTTATATGGCCAGGCACCATACTCTTCGCCCTGCCACCAGATACTCTTCGCCTTTAACTTTGATTCGTCGCCACCAGCAGCCGCAATCTCTTCTTCAGTATGCGGGAGGTTATAAGCGTGAAAGCGCAGAACGTCGTCCAGACCAAACGCAGAACCGTCTACTTCAAGAAGACGTATTTTTTCACCCGGTTCGAGGCGTTGATAATCTTCAGTAATCATGGTGCGTATGCCTGTTTGAAGGTTGCTTTTATGGTCATCACTTTGCTGGATAGCGGCTGGGCTTTAATGGAATCAGCTTCAATCCGGTATAAACCGGTTTCGCCAACAGGAGAGGTCCAGATAAAGGATTTTGTGATGTGCTTGCGGCAAAAACTCAGCGCATCGAGCATCTCTGCCTTTTTTCCCGTTAAGGTCATCGGCCATGACTGTTTTTCAGGGTTGATGCCTTCACCGGCGATCTGTTCAAAGCCGTCTCCAAAGGATGCAGAGCGTGTAGTGTAAGTGAGCTCCCCTTCCATTCCCGCCTGAATCTGGGTTCGCCAGGTGAACGTTTCTAAGGCCATGTTTGCTCCATAAAAAAAGCCACCCGAGGGTGGCTTGTGACAGTATGAGAAGGAAATTAGCGGGTTTCACAACCAAGCTGAGATTTGTCGATAATCTGCGTGCCTTCAACACGGTAACCATATGTGCCGAACAGAAATGCGTGGTTTAATTGATAAATAACAACGTCGCTTAAGCCTACGGAACACTTATCTTTTTCAATAGCCCGATCCATTGCAGTTTTAACGCTTGGAATGCCCAACGGGAAAATAACAATTGGAGCTTTGTCTTCACCAGTCACACGTTGACCTTTTTCAAACTTAGCTGCGTTCAGGTTGTAATTTTTGGTACTACCAACGGTCATATCAGCAACACGAACAGTACAGCCAGACAACATTAAAGCCCCAACAGCTAAAGCCACTACCTTCTTCATTTTGCGTTTCCTTTGATTGCAATCGGAAACATCTTAACATGATGAATAATATGATCAAAAAAAACACCGATTCGTCTTATCTTGATTTTGTTGCATTCCAGATGAGACCACCAGGCTGGAGCTGTTTGGCAATACCTGCGCGCACTGACTGATCAATGGTCTGCTTGTAGGCCCGCGAAATAGCGTCGTTGTCACCAGAAGTCTGCTGCTGAGTGTTCTGGTTATGAACGATCACGGAAGTTTGAACGGTTACGCCACCAGCTGCATTCGATTGCAGCCCATACATTGGGGCTGTGCCAACATAACCGCCGTTTGCATACCCCTGAGCTCCACGCATAAGCGCATAGAGATTGCCGACACCCAGCGCACTGGTCGCTTCCTTCGTAAAGACAAACTCACCACCGTGAACTACGCCTTTCGGTTGGTATTTACCGCCACCACCGGTGTAACCGCCGCTATCGAATCTCGGCACCAGACCGCCACCAGAGAAACCAAAAAACGCCCCGATACCCGTTCCACCAAAGGCTGACTTCATTCCATTAACCAGAGCCAGTTGCGTCAGCATCTGGGCGATGCCCTTCAGGAAGGTAGTCAGAAAATCTGAGAAGTTAGATTTACCAGTAGTAAAAAAGTCAGTAAGTGTGCTGGCCATCCCGGTGAACGCATTGCTGGTAATCGTCTGCACCTGCGAGTAAACATTAGTCGCGCTGTCCTCAAATTCAGCCCAGCCCTTTTTCGCGCCGGTCAACCAGTCGTCACGCAACCTGTCCTCTGCATCATAGTAATCATTCGCCGCTTTGAGCTGCTTCTGGTATCCCTCATCATCAAGCGAACCTCCAGCATTCTTCCAGCCAGCGGCAAGCTGACTTTTCGCGAGTTCACGTTGTGCCTGACGGTCACTCATCCCGGCACCGTTCACTAATGAAGCCTGCTTCTCTGCCATCTGAGTGACGTATTTCTGTGAGGTATCCATTCGCTTGTTCAGCTGTTCCTGTGCGGTAATCTGATCACCTAGCAGTGCTTTCTGCCGTGCCAACTGAAGCACCAGGTCTTTACTCGCCAGCAGGGATTTCTCCTGCTTTGTCAGTGAACGTGAACGCGTGGCCTCCTCCAGCACCTGAAATTTTGCTTCAGTCGTCCACAGATCTTTGCGCTGCTGGCTGATAGTGTCGTTCAGCCCTTTATGCTGCTGCAGCGCGCGTAATTGTGCCTGAAGCGCCAGCAGCTCGGCCTGGGCAGCATCCGTGCTGCGATCGCCAGCCGATAATGTGCCCTGCTTTCCGGTTTTGGTCTTTTTACCAAAAGAAGCGACTCCTTCCCGATCCTTCTGGGTGGTTGCGGTACTTATCTTTATGGTCGTATCGAGGTATTTACCTGCACTTATATCAGCCGCATCCCAGTCTTTTTTCAGCTGAGAAATGCTGTCGCCATAAGCGCCGGCCATTTGTTCGTTGTAGTCCTGCCATCCCTGCAAGGTATCTGTTTTCGCCCAGTCGGGAACGAGGTTAATCGCGGCAGCGATAGAGGAAGAAATGATCTGGTTCAGCTTCTGGAAAACGATCGCAACGCTGTAATAAATTGCGTTGAATTCCTTCAGTGTGTTTGATGCCAGCTCTGCTACCCACTGACCGATACTCTGCATGGCCTCAGACGCCCAGCCCTTGATATCCAGCCACAGGCGGCCAAACGGCGTCAGCGATTCGTAAGCCTGCTCTCCGCGTTTTGCCATCGTATCGCCAAACAGGTCCATAGCGTGCGTAACGGCCGCGGTCTGGTCCTTTTGCTTGATCAGATCGTCAACATGCTTAAGTTGTGAAACTGTCAGGAAATTATATTGTTCGTTGAGACTTTGCAGCGCTTTAACAGGGTCTTTTTCGATGTCCTTATAGGCTTTGGTGATGTCCTGCGCCGAGACTATACCGGTCTGAACCGCCAGCGCCGTGGAGCCCGCTGCTTTTTCAAGTTGCTTCTGTGTCAGCGATCCCATGCCAACCAGCTCAGTCATCAAACTTTGAACGGTTCCTACAGTCGCGCCAGTAGAGGCAGCAATAGACTGAGAGGAAGCCAAAACCTGAAGCGCTGACGTGCCGGCAATGTTGCCAGTCCTGATAATGGCCTTGTTGATTTCGTCGTAGGCGGTGAAGTAGTCCGACCCCGCTTTCGCCGCAATCAGTACAGCACCGGCCAGGCCGCCAATTGCCACTCGTGCAGGGGTCACCATCGACAACATCGCTTTCAGCGCATTGCCTACACCGCCAAACGAGTCACGGAGCTGACCGCCCTGCTGAATAGCAACCATATAAACCGGCATACCGGAAGCCAGTGAAGTCACAATGTCGGTCATTTGCATCGGTAGATAACGCATAGCATTGCGATATTGGCCCGCGCTGATAGCCCCAGACTTCCATGCTTCTTCCTGCTCTTTCAGCTTTGCGATCATTGGTGCAGCACGATCGGATACGCCGAGTTGGGCTGCTTTTAGCTCTAACAGTTCTGCGCGAGTTTTTCCGATTGCTGTGACCTGCTCTTCCAGCGAATCGATAAAGGTTTTGCCCGCCGCAGCGGCACGCTGCGCTGCCTGAGCCTGCTCAATGCGAGCCCGCCCCTCTGCGGTCTCAGACTCCATGACCTGCGCCAGTTTAGCTCGGGTCGTCTCAAGCACGCTGTTGTAGCGAGTAAAGTCTTCATCCCCTACCAGCCCTTTGCTGCGAAACTTCGCCAGGCTCTCTTGGATAGTGTCCAGTTCATCCAGTGCCTTGTTTACCGGGCTGATTTTATTCAGCAGGTTCTGCAATTCCTGACGCTGCTGCTTCAGGCTTTCGCTGTTTTTCTTCTGGTTATCGATACCGGTGCGGAACGTGCTGTTCAGGTCATCCGCTTTGCCTGCCGCGGCGGACGCGGTCTCCTGAAAGCGATCCAGTGCCTGGTTACCGCGCTCCAGCTCAGTGGTATTTACGCGCAGGGAAATCGTGGCGATATCGTTACTCATTCCGCCCTCTCTTTATGCATAACTTTTAGTGCGGCGCTCTCCATGATTCGGATGTCCGAAAGTGCGGTTGCCTCGTCCTCGACGTGGTGCAGGCGCATTACCCAGGGCAGCACGTTGTAATCAAGCCCTGATGCACCACCCATGCCCGTGCGCCACTGCGTACTGACAGCCTGAAACACCAGGAATGAAGGCCATACATCTGGCCAGACATCTACGAAATGATCGTCATAGTCATCCGGCGTAAGCCCGTAAGGCGCCAGGTCTGCCGCTGTGGGTTCAGGCGTATAGAACGCAGAGGCAACCGCTATCAGTTTTTTTCGCGCTGCCCCATCAGCTCGCGGTAGTAGGTTTCCGGGATTGCCTTCATTGCCGCCGGATAGTTTTCCAGCAGCACCGACAGGTTTTCCGCGTTGAAAGCATCGGGAAGTGCCCAGCCTGAAATGATTTCCATCAGAAAATCAGTGGCGGTTTTGCCTTCGAGTTTTTCCAGGTCAGCCAGATCTTTAAGTGGTTTGTGATTAAACGTGAACGTCAGCACGCCATCCTCATCGCCGGCCCGGGGGATCGAGACATTGGCCTTAAATGTTGGTTTGGGCTGAAGAGTGAATTTGGTCGCCATCGATACCTCTTAACGGAAAAAAGCCTCCACAATGGGAGGCATGGAATAGTAAAAGCTCTGACGGCTAGGCGGCAGCGTCAGTCACCTTGTAGAACGTCATCGCCGGTGACTGCAGGTTCAGTACCACACTTACTGTCTCTACCTCGTTAACCGCAGTAGTTGGCGTATCGTCAAAGGACGCCGTGGCCGCCCAGTAACGGTTTTCCTTCGCCTTCGGCACGTACATGTAAGCCGCAACCGTCTCTTCGTCTTCGTCCAGTTGGCGCAGCAACGGATATACCGGGAGAGTTGAGTCGTGAGCGATCGAGTAGGTCTGAGAGACAGCGGATTTATAAGTATTCAGGTTGCGCTGGCGATCATCGCTCAGGAACTGAATCTGTGTGGTGTTCTGATCGCCACCAGATTTCGAGACCTCAGTAATTTGCGGCAGTTCGGTCCATTCAAGCACCTTGCGGATCGAACCGGTACCGCCACCAGCGGCATATTTGTTTTTGTTGGTGGTATTGATATTGCGAAGAGTTACGGCGCTTTCGGCAATCGCATCAATTTTTGCAATGACGTTATCAACACCGGACCAGTTGCAGTTCACATGAACAATATCACCCACCTTGAGTGCGTCCGCTTCACTCACGGTGATCACCATATTTTCGGCGTTCGTCGCCCCGGTGAAAGTAATGGCTGGGCCATAACCCGATGCCAGATAGACGTGAGCGCCGTTAGGCAATGCAAAGCCCATATTGGTTACTCCTTTAGAAACGGGAAAACCGGCAAAGTGCCGGTCAGGTTTAGAAGGTTGCAAGGATTAGCTGGAGATATCAGCTCGATAATTGAGACTCACGGGAACAGTATAAGAGACAGATGTAGTGATCCCGCGGAAAACACCAGGCGTTTGATCTATCCAGCATGCAAAACCCCTGCCTTCAATCTCCTGCCCCTCGGGGAACAATTCAGCCACGCGATCAGCCAGGGCCACAACATCGGTACGGCCTGTACCGGCTGGGGCCACAACGTTAATCTGGTATACACCTGAATAAATGCGGCAGCGCAACCCAAGGTCTACCGTACGCGGCGTGGCGGGCATGTCATGGACAGCAAGATAGAGCCCATCAGATGGCGGTGTGAAAGGCACGTTTTCCCAGGCAACTGGGATCCCTTCAGCATCAGCCCACTCGCCGAGCCTGGCGGCCAGCGCCGTCGCGATATCGGGGATCATTTAGTCACCTCCCTTACTGCATCCTCAAAAAATCGCTGAAACTCAGCTGCAGTTATGCGGACCATGCCGCCCGGAGCCTGTGTGGAATGCCCCATTTCAAGCGGGTAGGCATAGGGCACGTTGTTGCAGAAATAAATGGCCTTCATCCCGACTTTGAAGAGCGACAGCGTGTAGTTCCCGGCCGCTTTGGTCAGGTCGCCGGTCTTGTCTATTCGCCCTGTTTCGTCAGTTGTCGGAGCATCAAACGATATCTGCCAGTTACCGCGAAAGCGTCCGCCCGTATACCCCGGCGGTGCTTTGATATCCATCCCATCCACCACCCGGGCTTTTTTCTTCAGTCGCCCGGTTTTGGTCAGGTTGTCGGGATTGGCGCGCTGCGCCTCGTTGTGGTCGAAAACAGCGCGATTATAGGAAACGGATGTCTGGTTAACTTCCCACAACTCCGGGTTGCCCACTGGAGACATCACCACCAGCTGGTTAAGAATTTTGATTCCGACGGCGCGCACCACTGCTTCCTGATTCGTTTTCGCCTTGTTAACGAAAGCCGTGATTTCAGCCAGGAAAGCCGCGTTCTCGCCCATGCTAAGCCCTCAGTTGCACTTTGTAGCAGAGCACCAGCACGGCAGGTTTTACCGGATTCGGTTTGACAACACGGTAGGCTGTGCCGTCAATATCAACCACATCGCCGATTTTAATTTCCTGCTCTGACGTAAAAACAATCTGCACGTCGCCGTTAACGATGACCGTTCCATCAATTTCGCCCGGCGCGTATTCGGTCTTCACGCCCACAGCAGTAAAACGGACCGCTTCAGTTTTATGCTCAACGCCGCCGATAACCGTTACCGAGCCTTTACGGTTGACGTTGTACGTCGCGCCGTTCTGCCTGAGCATGCGGGTCGTTCTGGCCTGCATACGTTGGTAATCAATCGCCATATCAGGCCCTCTCAGCAAATGCATTGATGGCGTAACCACGACCACCAGCGAGGTCGCCCAGCAGCGCCATAACGGCAGGATAGGACGGCGTGAAGACTTCACCATCTGCGACCGCATAGGTCATGGTGACAGCACCTTCCACACGTTCAGTTTTCACAGCGGCTTCGCGCACGCTGGAGAGTAAATCGCCGTCGATTGCCTCTACCGCCAGCATGCACTGTGCGGTTATAACCTGCCGTGGAACTTCATCCGGCGGGAAATCATGTTCATCCAGAACGACATTCACGCGTGGCCATGCCAGAGCCTGTCTCGGGTCAGCTTTTGAGCCAACCCAGTCCAGACCGTCCAGGTAATCCATGGCCTTAATCAACAAAGGTGTGAGCTTGTCAGGCAGTTCAATGCCGCGTATTTCCGCAAATGAGGCAAGATCCTCTTCACTGGCGTAGCTGTTGGCATCAGGAGAGGTGATATCGGTATTGACCATCGAATCATCCTGTTTATGGGGCTTTCGCCCCATTCGTTATTCCCCGGAAGGCGCAGTGAAGGTGATCTCTTCAGTGGTTTTCGCCACTCCATCTACAGTACCGGTTACCGTGAAGGTTCCAGCTGCGTCTGATGTGAGTTTCACCGTTGCACCACCAGCTGATCCAGTCTGAGAACTGGCCGTGCTAAGCGTGCCACCTGTGGACGTCCACGCGACGGTTTTACCGGATACACCGGAGCCATTCAGCGTGTACTTTAGAGAAACAGTTACCGCGTCTGTGCTGTCAGCAGTTGCGGAGGTTTTATCCGCTGACAGCGTTACTCCCCCACCGCGGATTCCAGTTTGATCAGCACGCCTGCCGTAGATTTGTTGCTGGTGAAGTGTTTCTTCCAGTTGCCAGCAGTGCCGATGGCGGTCAGGTCAGGGTTATCACCTTTGGCGGTATCCCAGCTGTAGCCCAGCAGATCAACGTTCACCACGCCTTCAGCACGATAGCCAACCGCAAGGTTTTCCTGATCGTTGATATCGTAGGAACGGAAGCCCGGCGCCTGAGACTCGGTGACGGTAACCGCACCAGCCACCAGCCCAAGGATCGCATCAGCGTCCATGGTGTCGGTCACCAGCACAGGTTTACCCAGCGTGCCTGGCTGCCCGCCGTAAACCACCACGCCCGCTTCTTCGTAGATTTTGTTGGCAATCGCCTCATCAACAATGTCGAAGTAGGTGGCAGAGTGCATAACGAACAGGACCACGCGGTTAAACTTGTCCCCGTATTTGCGCAGGCCGCGTGTCAGGGTCTTTTTACCGTCGGTCTCAATATCGGCGGTTACGACCATGTCGGCGTTAGCACCAATCGCCGCAGTCAGCGCTTTCAGGCCGTATTTCACGTAGCCCTCCAGCGTTGCATCTGCGACATCCACGCCGATCACTTCGGAGAACTCATCAACGGAGCGGCCGCGGCGTTTAAAGGCCTCTTCCGTGGTTTCATATGGGCCGTATTTCCATGGCGCCTTAACGGATACCGCTTCACCGGCACCGATTTTTTTACCTGTGACTTTATCGACAGAGTTCACATTGCGCGATTCAATAGAGCCGCCCACCTTGTAGAACGCTCGCTTGCGGAAATCGCCTTCAATCAGCTCGTTATCCAGAAGGATCGCTCCGTTGGAGGACGCGTTGAAAATTGCCAAGTTGTCCTGGCGGCGCTCAAGGAAAGCGGTCTGCGCCAGGTCGTCATAAATAATCAGGTCGGTATTAACAGTGGTAGACATGGGTTAATCCCTTATTTCGGAAGTTTGAGGAAGGCCTGCTGGCCGTGTTTGCGGATGTAGTCCGCTTTATCGCTGGCGCTCATTTCGGAACGTTTGAGGCTGCCACCACTGTTTGGTTTGTGTCCGCCCGCGCCGGTACCTTCTGCGCGTGGGAACAGATGCGGAGCCGTCTCCTTAAGGGACTCCGCCCACTCAAGCGGGCTCAGTGGGGTTTTGCCGTCTTTACCGAACAGAACATCGCCATTTGCATCAACTGCTACGGCCTCGCCTTCGTCGTTGAGCTGGAATGTGCCTTTGGCACGCAGAATCAGATCGTCCGATGCTTCCGGCAGCGCGCCAGCTTTTGACGCTGCTGCACGGATTGCATCGCCCAGAACTCGATCCCGGAATTTGTTGGAGAACGCTTCGGCTTTGTCCGCGCGTTCATTTGCGGCTTTAATCTGCTTATCAACGTCAGCACGCAGACGCTCGGTGCGCTTATCGAGCACCTCATCGATTTTTCCGGCGGCAATCAGCTTTGCCTCTTCGTCGTCGGAAAAACGCTGGAGAATGCCGCGCACAGCGTCTGGATCGATACCTTCAAAGCGGGACAGGTTTTCTTTCTGCTGTTTAATGGTGCCCAGCAGTTCACTATTTTTCGTTTTGAGGCCAGTGACTTCGCTGGTCACGCGCTCATCAATCAGCTTCTGGATTTCAGGAGTGATTTCGATACCACCGCCACCGCCGCCCTCACCGCCGCTTTCAGGTGCGTAATATTTCAGAAGCATGTTTCGGATTAACATAATTTCCCCTCGGGATTTTGCCGGGCCTCGCCCATAAAAAAGCCCCGGCGGATGCCAGGGCGTGAAGTAAGATGTGATTATTAGTTGTCTGTGCCTGAGAGCTGCTTCAGACGTTCCAGGCTAATCCATTCGCCTTTGTCAGTGAACATATCAGCCAGGTCGATTTCACCCGCGCGGAACAGACGGCCACGCTCGGCACCCAGAACCTGATCCTGGCGTTGTGCCGACTGGCGTGCGAGCCATTCCAGATACGAGGTTTTCCCCGGTACCTGTCCATCCATGCTGGCACGAGTCCCCTCGTCCATCTCGTCGATATCGATGCCGAGTTCTCGCCATGACTTGAGGATCAGGGTTTCAGTAGAACGGCAGCAGAAATGAATCTTCCCGGGTCCCTGTAGATAAGGCACCTTATGCCCGACCGGTTTGTTATCGAGGGTGTAGCGCAGCAGGTCACGAATAATGCAGTCATGGCTTGTTTTATTGTCCAGCGTAGATAGCCACTGTTTACCTTTCACAATATCGCTGTTGGCACTGGTGAAGCTGTTGCGTGCTGTGGCAGCCAGATGATTCACGGCTGTTTTAGCGATGCTGGCGGCATTTGCCCTGCTTATCTGCAGTGCGCCGTCGCGATAATCTTTATTGGCGTGGCCGCGAACACTGCGCGCGATAGTCTCTACCGTGTCGCCGGCAAGATACCCCCGACGTACGGCATTCACGATCCGCGCCAGCCTGTCCGATTCCAGATTATCCGCCCACTCACTCAGCAGTCGCCCCTGAAAGGGCTGCGCCATCGCTGCGGCATACACCATATCGGCGGTGATGCCCTGCAGCGGGTAGTGAGACAGGACCTGTGATGGCAGAAGGGAATCGAACAGGCTCAGCTGATAACTGGCCTCGCT
Organism: Enterobacter cloacae complex sp. P6RS; assembly: GCF_014982245.1. Taxonomy (NCBI): domain Bacteria; kingdom Pseudomonadati; phylum Pseudomonadota; class Gammaproteobacteria; order Enterobacterales; family Enterobacteriaceae; genus Enterobacter; species Enterobacter cloacae complex sp. P6RS. Next base: position 23,341 of record NZ_JADCLB010000041.1, on the reverse strand, counting down.
CTTTGCCAGCGCCACCAGCTCATTCTCGAGCCCTGACTGCATTGTGGCTACGGCCTGATGGTTAAGCTCGCGCACGCTGCCCAGTAAACTCTGCAAACGGCTAACGGTGAAGCTCTCAAGAGGCAATCTGTCCAGCGCATCGAGCAGACGTGCCGACAGGTCAGCATCCGTCTCGTTAAGCGACTTCACCATCCGGTTTGCCACGCCCGTAGCGTAGCGGCTAATCCAGACGGAATGAGCAATAGCCTCATCCCGCAGGCTTTCGTTCACGGTTGCCATATTAGCCCTCGGTCAGCGTTGGTGCCTGATTGCGAAGCGTATCAATAACCTCGTCAGGACTGTCGGCCGGGTCAATGAGATCGAGCTTCTGTAATGCTCGAATCATATCGCTATCGCGCAGCGCACCGGACTGCCAGGCATTGACGATTGCCGTCACCATGCCTGACTCGGCTACTTTCGCGATGAATTCCTGGTTGATCGTGTAGCTCGTCGATTCACCCTTGATGCCGAGATATTTTGCACACAAGCCAAGCGCCAGCGTGTAGGCCTCAGAAACGTTTGAAACGCAGATACCGAGCACGGATGTTGATGATGTTTGCTCACCGCTTGCCTGGGTGGCAGTCTTCGCCGTGGCGTTCTGCTCAATCAGGCGGGCGCCAAGCTGCACCATGTAATCGCGCTTGCTGTCCATGGCCTCTTTAGCCAGCATGTTGGGCTGCGCCTGGGCATAGCCAAACGAGCCCTCCTTGGGAAGCAAAAGCGGTGATCGGGAACCAATTTTCACGCCCTTCTTCTCGAGGTGATCGCGCCAGTTGGTATCAAGCCCGGTCATGTACGGCTGCACCTGGCCACAGAACCACACGCTGTCTTCATAGTCAGCACTGTTACGGTAATGACCGTGGTTTATTTCCACCAGCGCAGCCAGCGGAGAGTCATCAATAGTGGGATCGTTGTTCTGGGCGCCGACAAAGGTGAACGGGATTTCATCCCAGAAGTCATTTCCTTTCGGCTTAGGGTGGTACTCACTATCAACGGTGTAGGTTCCGCTTGCGGTGCCACCAGCCCGGCGCCATACGCGGCATATGAACCGCCCTTCTTCCAGCGCCAGCTCGCGGTACTGTATTTCATCCTTGTAAGCATAACCATCCGGCTCTTCTACGCATTCGCGCAGGACCACCAGCACCAGTTGATCGCGCCCGTTGATACGCTTCGTCCGCCAGTTAATGATGTTCTCTGCCGGGTAGCGAAGGATGATTGCTTCATCGGATTCTGCAGCGTAATCGACATAAAGCCCCTCACGCGCAACTTCCAGCACGTTCTCGGCCACCAGCTGTGACTGCTGATAGATGCTGGTTCCGGCCCCGTCAGCGTTGTCCAGCAGGTACTTCAGCTTGTCCGGACCGTTAAACGTGGGGTCCTTGCGATACGCCATCCCAAGCATGCCGATCTTCGTATTACCTGCAATGGCGTAGAACACCGCACGGCTTAGATAGTCCTCATTGCGCTTGCGATTGCGTGTGGATTTATCGGTTGGGTCGAGATAAGGCAGATACTTATTACCCGCCGCTTTTACGGCCTCAGCTCCTTTGCAGAAGTCCCTGTATTTCCTCCAGGCAGCAGAAGCCGCCCGGTGTTCTGGTCGAACCCAGGTGATGTCGTCGTTTGCCATATCAGAAAGTGGTATCCATGGTGATTGAGTATGCCGGTTTCACGATGGGGTAATCCTTCACGATGAAGTACCCACCAGCATCATTGGGGTGATCGTTATCAGCTGATTTGTCTGGTTCGCCATTGGCCGCCCAGATTTGCTGCTCGAGGCTCTCGGTGTAAACCGGGCAGTTCTGAACGTTCACCAGATAGCGGCGTTCTCCGTTGGCGTTGCAGAACATGGCGTTCATTGAGTTGATACGGTCTTTAACCGGCGGGTTGGCATCATCAACAATGACGCTAAACCCGGCATCATTAAGCTGGGCAATATCGGTCTTGCTGGCGTTCTGCGATTTGCGTGAGTCGCCAGAGGCATCCGGATAGATGTAAATCTCCCTGCTTTTAACGTAGCGACCATCCTCGTAGCGCCAGAACTCTTCCTGAATGCGCTTAATCATCGCCGGCGTGTCGTAGACCTTCACCAGCTCACGAACCGCACGCGGCAGACCGTTACGCTTAACGTGAACAATCGCGGCCATTTTTCCCACGTTGAAGTCCATACCAATGAACAGCGGATCCACATCCTGAATCTCGTCAGAACAGTTATTCAGTTTACGGTTGAATGTGTGGTAAATGGTCCCGCTATTAAGGTTCGTGAACTTCCCGCGCAGATACGCCTGAATCAGTTCATCTGGATAAGAGCTCAGCAGCGACGGGATGTAATCAGGTGGTAAATTCTTCGCATTGTCGAACGTGCTGGCCTGAATCAGACCGTACAGAGCAGAAAGCTCAGGTTTTTCACGCACCGCCTTTACGAACTGCTGGTAGACGAACTTGAACCCTTCCGGCGTTGTCGTTACGTCAATTCCATTTCTTAGACCGGGAATGTTGTAACGCATTCGAGCGATGATTTTTCGCCACGCCTGCTGCGCTTTGGCAGCTGCCATGACGTCCAGCTCATCCACCATCGCGTTACCGATTTTGAAACCGACTATCGAGCCGGGTTTCTCCATCGAGCGGCAGATTGTGGTCCCGCGGAATCGTCGCCCCTCGTAGAAGTGAACCTCTTTGTTCCCCTCGTTGATTTTGACGTTTAAGCCCCAGTCAAAGGCCACCTCTTCAATCGTCGGGTAGAAGATGTCACGAATCTGCGGGTACGTCGGCGCGAAATAACCCTGGTTTATTTTAGGGTGTTCCCACATCCCCTTACAGATGCCGCCACAACCCACCCACGTCTTACCGGAACCGAACCCGGCAACATAGGCTTTGAATTTGTGCTGCATCGCGAGGAAACGCGCCTGAGGAATGTTAAGTGTCGGGCTGATCCCCATCTTCCGCCCTCGCGTCCACTACGTTGATATTGATTTGAACTGGGGTTGGTTCGTCGTCGTCACTATCACCGGCCAGCTCTTTACGGAGTTTCTCAATCTCCAGCTGCCGGCGCTCGATTTCAATCTGCTGCAGGCGCTGGGCGAACTCGCTATCGGCCAGGCCAAGGCGCTTCATTACCGCTTCGAACATCCGCTCGCGGCTGATTGCTGTGATTTCGACGCCGTTTTTGCCAACCTTCACGCCGGAGTAAGCGAGCCGTGAGACTTGAGGGAGTTTCCGGGTGTCCGGGAAGTAAGGCTGGCCAATACCATCGCCGTTGCAGCGCGGGCATTCAGGGTTAGGCTCTCTGTTGTGGTCGTAGCCGTAACCGCCAGAATCTTCAGGTTCACGTCTGTCACGTTCAACAGCCTCGAGCCTCTTCTCTTCGAACTCAACTGCATCGCGCCACTGATACTGGTGACCGAAGCCCCAGCAGTAACGACACGCTCCGCGGCGATACTGCGAAAGCTGATTGGCATCGAAGGTAGCAAGCTGCCACATTTGCGCGAGCACTTCATCGGCACTACCAATCGTGCGCGCAATAGACGCTTTTTGCTGCTGCGCAATGGCCTGAGCAACGTTAGGATTCGCTATTAGCTGACGCCCGTAGTTTGGGTCACTATAACCAGCACGTGCAGCGGCTGCCGTGGCGTTATTGTCCTTCAGATATTCAGCAATAAAGCGCTTTACCTTCGCGCTAAGCATTATCTCCACCAGCTCTTCTGCGCTTTGTTCTTTCTGCGCAGTGCTCAATATCTTCTGCGCAGTTTGCGCTGAAGGCTTTTTGATGTATCGGCGCGCAGTCGCGTAGTTCAGTCCCTGCGCTTCACACCATTCTCTTGGTGATACGCCGGTTGCGGCATGTTCGGACAGGAACCGTTGCTGAAGCACGCCCCAGTCCGGTTTTGCCATAATGTTTAACCTTTATTAATGTTTCCAAAAAATGAGACGATAAATATTGAACCAATTGAAAGGAAAAAATATGAATCATCAACCTACTTCACGCCGAACAGTAGTAGAGCACTTGCTAGGTAAGTACCTTGTATGCGCTGGAGAGATCGACATGTTTATCACTATGTCTCAATCTTTCTTCACTGGTAAAAAAGTTAGTAACACTTGGTTAGATAAATCGCTAGCAGAAAAGCTGAAATGGTACAATGTGAATCTTGACCCAAATATTGGTGAACATGCCACCCTTTTGAGTCTTCTTAACATATTCGACACAACTCACCGCCTATTCAGAAATACTTTGGCGCATTCAGCTTTATCCTTAGATGAAACCGGTTCATTTAATGTTTTAGCAGCGAATGGATCTACAAACCCTATTCCCATTCAGGAATTACAAACAAGGGTAAATGATTTGATAAAACTTAAAGATGACATCAATGAAGCGTTACCATTAGCGTATTCGGCATCCAACAAACCGACCAACTAATTTTTTTAGACCTTCAAGTAATCTCAATGCCATCATTATCGACAACTTTATGATGATGGCAATAAATAACCGCCCTGAGGCGGTTAGAAATAATCGTTTAACTCAGGTGGGAAAACATACAACTCCTGAACTTTCATTAGAATTTGATCTCTTGTTGATTTCCCTTCTTCATAATTATCGAACATTTCTATGAATTCCAAGTAGGCCTTAGCGTATTTTTCTAACAAATTTCGCCTTAGTCGAGGATTCTGCTCCAAAGTCACTAGAAGTGACGACCAGCAAGCAACCGACGCATCAATGAGAGCGCGGAGGTCTTCTTTATGATATTCATCATAAGCCTTTGACCTCTGATGGGTTACAGTTCCGAAAGCTGAACTCAATCTCATAGTAAGATTAATTATCGATTTTTTCCATTCTCGTTTTGCTGTTTCAATAGCCTCATCCCTCCATGTTCGCAAAGCAAAGAATGCTACTATAGCGGTTATTAAACTGATGAATGCAGCGCCAGCTGAAACCACAACAGACCAAAACGCCCATCTTGCAGATTCGAACGCAGCGACCATTGAACCTACTGAAACTGGGTCTATCTCCATGTTTACACTATACCAATCAAAAAAGTAAGGGGAGAACATTATCACCAAACAAAATGATTTGTTTACAGCGTTTTTCCCTTTTTATTTGAATCCCTTCAGTCCTAGCTTATCTGAGGCACTGCCCTTTGATATAATCCTGCAAATAGCCAACCTGCTTCGTCACTGTGATAATTCGCTCTCTGAGGGTAAAATAATCCCGTTCAGCGGAGTCAGTAAGTCGGGGGCTGGTAGCATCGCCCAGGCCGCCGGTGTCGGCAGTTCCGTTCGCGGGACATCTCGCGTTGACGTGCAGCCCACACTTACCAGAGCTAACGCAACGCTGCAGATCTTCAAGCTGAGATTTCGCATCGGCTAACTCCTTCGTGTATTTAGCATCCAGTGCAGCGACATCTCGCTGCCGAGTCTGCATATCTTTGATGGTGGCATTCGCCAGGCTGAGTTTCTCAGTAGTCTTATCGCGCTGGTCTTTGTAGGTGATGGCGTTGCCGCGGTAGTGTTCAATCGCCCATGTCATGGAAACCAGCAGACAGATAACGACAGCGCAGATGATTGCTGTTAACCGGCTCATTTCTGGCCCCACTCGCAAACTTCACGCTCAATCTCACGCCGAGTGATCAGCCCCTTCCACTGCTTGCCACCGGCATATGTCCAGCGCTGCAGCTCTTTGCAGGCTCCCGGCACATCACCGGAGTTAAGCTTCTTCAGCAGCGTGGATCTGGCGAAAGCACCAGAGCCAACGTTATAGGCGAAGGAGTAAAGCGCGGCACGGGTAGGTTCAGGGATGCGAACCTTGATCAGCGGGTCGATGGAATTTGCCACCTTTCGCAGATCTGCCTTCAGTAGGTTGTCGCACTCTTTGTCGGTGTAGCGGTGACCGCGGCGAATGTCGGCACCGGTGTGCCCATCGCAAACAGTCCAGACACCAACGACATCCTGATAAGCGTAATATCGTCGCCCTTCCAGACCATCAGCATTACCCAGCATCACAGCTGCAATAGTGATTGCTCCGGAGCCGCCTAATATTGCACCCACCAGCTTATTTCTGAGTGTCGTATTCATCTTGGCTCCTGCTGCTGCGGTTATCTTCGCGGATCTTGAAATAGAGATTTGTCAGGTACGTCAGTACAGCAACGATGATACCCACCAGCACACCGATAGCATTCCACTGCTCGGGACTGAAGGCATTCAGTATGCTGTTGAGGATGCTGCCGAATGAAGCACCGTAAGCAACACCCGTGGTTAATTTATCCATGCGATACATACTCTCACCTCGCGATATTAGCGGGTGCTATGCTGGAGAATAAAAAAACCCGCTCTTTTAAAGCGGGCAAATGAGTGACTATTAGTAAGTAAGGTAGGTAGTCGTGAGTTTTGCTAACTGACCAGAGTGAGACAGTATCGGGCTGATTCACAATGGTTCAGGAGAACCATCAGGCAGTTACCTTCAACACACATTTCAAGCGTAGCAGCATTTTGCAAATTCATAAAAAGAGCCTGCTTTTTAGGCACACTTTCAAGGAGTTTGAAACTGTATTGTTGCTATCATGGCACCGGGTACTTCCCGGTGCCCTTACCCCAGTCAGCAAAGACGTGTGCATACCTGCAGAGAGAAGTTGACTGGAACGCACCTTCAATTAACAGATAATTCATCGCATCCACTCTATTCGGAGAATTCAAGCACATAGCCTGTTAATTATTTCACCATAAACATTCATAGCCTAATGGCGCTTAAAAAACACCATTTATTTGCATCCTTAGTTTCCATCTTATAAAAATTTATCTTGGAAGGTGATCTTTAGGACCTTCCCATTCAAAAGAATTGAAAACTTCTTGAATTACTAATTGCAATTTATGTAATGATTCAGCCGATATATCAACTTCACCATAGTGTCCATCTGCCATGGTGCATCCAAATTTGGAACCGAATAAGTTATTAAGCATCAGCGCACCTTGAGGAGCATTAATAAACCCATTATCTAATGGTTTTAATTCTAAAGGTTTAGGTATTCGGCCTGCGCCAAGTCCACGAGCTCTATCTTCAAGATGCTGGGCAGAATTTCTTACAGCTCGTAAATCAGGGAAATCTTTTCCAATTTGGGCATGTAAATCTCGAATTTTGTGGGGGGAACCAGGTTCTTCGGATAAAACTTTCAGAAACTTGTCGATAGTATCCATCGCATACAGAAAAGATTTAGCATGCAAAAAGATAAACTGATGCTGGTGATTCAAAGGAATACTACCGCGTCCCCACTTTTCTCTTTTTAATCGAACTTCAGCTTCAAACCTTACAACATCTTGATTTTCATAAGGTTGATAACCAAACTCCTCACGTACCTGTTGCTCTAAGATTTGTCGTCTTTGGAAATCACTTGTCCACTGTTCGTGTGATGAAGCATCGCGATGCGATTGAGAGTTTCTTTCATGCTCAAAAAAATTTAACGAAATATTTGCGTCATAGAAAGCAGTTTCCAAATGCCTTAGCAGGCTCTCAAATTTCCAAGCAAACTCTCTATCTTCAGACTTAATACGGCTGCCCGGTTTTACCAATTCAAAAATGTACATTTGCTCGACCCTCAATAAGGTAATCAAGCAATTGTATTACATATCGATGGAACTCATCTATTTTTGAGTTCACAAAAAACCGCGCAGAAGCGTGTATGATATGGTGTAGGCGTAATAACCCACGTTGGAAAGCATACGGGACACTTTTATGCAAAGTCAACACTTACGTGCAAAAAAGTGTCGCCATTTGTTCCGATCACATTAGCAAGCTGTTGCCTTCTCGAATTCTTTAGCAGCGTGACGCTCACCCTGGAGCAGCGTGTCCACCAGCAGTTCAAAGAATGGTTTCCAGTTACGCGACCATGAGGATTGATGCAGGTCCGGGAGACGCTTCAGAATGGCACGGTGTACCGTCGCCGAGGAGATAGCAGAGAAGCCATTACCAGAGCACCGTTCACAAGTTTTGAAAACCGGCGCGCCGCGGTCTTTAGTCGCTTTGCGGTCCAACACTTCGCCTTTACCACCACACCTGCACCGGGCAAGGATCACTTTCTTCCCTCCGCATGTTCTGCAAACCCTTTTCACCAGCTCATTTTTAATCTTCGGGGCCACCACTTCGGCACCGTCGGCGTCGAAAATACCAGGATGTTTAACCACATCCTCATTCTCGGAGATAAACCCGGTACCACTGCAACTGTGACACGTCACGCTGGTAGCCGCAGAACGTGAGTAATCAGCAAAGGCAAATTGTGCCAGCATCTGCATACACCATCCGAACTGCTCACCAGCTGCTTTGCGAACATTCTTCGGTGCGACATCTATCGCATATCGCGCCAGCGCTTGAACTGCGAGCTGTTCATCCGTTTTGCTGATTCCCGCTTTACCGAAGAAGGCAGCCAAGCCGAATCGCGCACGACTGCTGGTGGTACCAATGGCCACCATTACATCGGTGCCGTTGAGGCGATCCGGAGAAGTACTTTTTACACTATCGCTGATGTGCATTCCCTGAGGGCTGAAGTGTTTTAATGTTGATTCTAGTTTCATGTGCCCCTCTGCTTCGATTCAATTCTGATGTAATTACGGAAGATGCGATAATCCACCAGCACCGATCCCCGGTAGCGGTAAATTCGAAGGCGCTGCCAGCGCGCGCGGATTACCTCAAGCGTTTCTGGCTTCATGTGGCCTCCCCGATGATAATTTGCCCGGTTTCTCCCCAGATTTTCGTAACCCGCCCATCCCAGACATGGCTATCCTCGTCAAACACTGCATCCAGCAGAGCTTTTTCCAGATTGTCTTTGTCCGGCTTTTGTTGATGAGGCCGGCCAACATATTGCGCCCGCTTCGTCTTACTCCAGCTCTTTGGCATGGGGATAACGAACGTGAGGTGATATCCAGATTCTGGCAGGCAGATGCCCAGCAACCGTACCTGTTCTTTGTATGCCCAGTAAGCTGCTGTTGCTGGCCGTTTATGCCATCGATCACGCTGAGTCATTCGGGGTTTGCCAATCGGCGTAATTTCGTAAATTTTCATGCGGGCACCACCAGCCCGCGGCGGGCAACTTCAATCACTGTCAGAACAATCGCGCGGTCCATAAGCTGCCGGCGCTCTTCCCTGTTCCGCTTATTCCCGTTATCAATGCTGTCATGACAGCAAACGCAGAGCGCAGCTGTCGCACAGTCATCGGTTTTTAATCCCATGCCTTTCCCTTCGTTCCTGTGTGCCACCTGCGTTCCCCATGCTCCACAAAGAACACAACGCTCGATCTGCCCGACGGCGGCGAGCCATTTTTTGCTGCGATTAATAGCCACGCTCACCCCCATATCCGGTTTTGCCAGCGACTATCCGGGTGCGCTGGTGTGTTAGATGTCGGAAGGAATGCACTGACAGTCCATGTCACGTAATCCTGATTAAGGCTACGCTCAACTCGTACCCCGCGAGCTTTGTAACGCTTAACCAGTTCGTCGGCCTGTTCGGTGCTGCAGTCGGTATGATGAAACCAGGTATTTTTCATGGCCATCACCCCGCAAAGCCAAGCAGCTGCGCGGCGACATTTTCTGCCTCATCACGACTGCGGAATGAACGGGACAGGATCCAGCGCCAGAGGACATCGAGCGCAGCTTTATAGAGTTGCTGAAACTCGAGCTCGTCCATGTTAGCGAATGAGATGCTACGAGGATGCTTTTTGAGTGTGCCGTCAGGCAGCTGAATGGCATCAAAGTGCCCTGCTTCGACGATCACCCAAGAGCGGTAAGCGTCAAAGGATTTGCACAGGCTAATGCCATTTGTGACCCGGCGGTATGCAACCTGCTCAAGATAATGCTCAGCAGCATCGATCAGCGCGCCCTCATTGCCGGCATACGAAGCTAGGAACTTGGCGTAGCCAGTAATCAGCTTCCTCTCGTTACTCGAGATAGCCCCGCCGGTTGGTTCCCAGTATTCAAAACCGAGATTGAGAAGCGCGAAAAAGCGCCGGTGAAATGCCGGGTTTCGGACCCGTCTGAACTCGGCAACAAGAACATCGCCGAGTCGGGTTTTTGATTGCAGGATATAGCTGGTCTCGGGCGTAGCCGGGATCAGTATTCCTAAATGGTGTTTGATAAGTTGTAATTCTAGCGCCATGGTTCTCTCCGTGGCGCATCAGGTATAGGTTGTTCAGGCCTATGAAAGAATAATATCAGACGGTGGTGTAATTCGGTACCCCAGTCGTTTTGCAAATTGCATAAACCCGTTGAGAGTGAATATTTCTTCCTCTTCGAGCAACGGTCGTAATGAAACTATTCCATTTACTCGATAAACCAGATATCTGCCCTCAGCCGGGAAGCTATAGATAACTGCTTTATCGGCCCTTCTGACCACGTCGTACCATTGATCATCTGCATTAAAGGCATCTGCACTACACACTATTTCCCCCAGAGCGACTTATTGACGCGGTAAACAGTAATCGGGAACAGCCAGGGGAACGCAAACAGCGATACTCTTTGAAACTGCTCCAGTGAAATTCACGCGATTAATAAAACCACTCGTCGGCGCTTTCCCAGGTCTCCTGCACGATTTGCTCAACCTCTTTCTTGTCGCCCCCGAAAACACTCAGACCATCATTGCTGTCACGCTTGATCGTTAGCTGACAATTATCAAACTGCTTGCTGAGCCTTTTGAGCAGTTCTGACTCTAGTGCAGGTATAGCTCCATCAGGAAGTTTCTTCATGCGATCAATGGCTAACTCGATTTTCATTTTTCCCTCCGCAATGAACACCTGTATGCATATACAGTATATTTATAAACGTATCTTACGGATTTTGCAACGATTAAAGAGTGTTAGAAGGATGAAGCGCTTCCAAGCTTGCAGGTATCGGTTTTAAGAACGATTTGGGACAGATCTCAGATTTGGTGGTCTACACAATAGTTATGTTGAATAGATTTCAGAGGAGTTTAGTGCAGTTTCACTACTAAATTGTGGTTTCGATATGAGATTTATAAAATGAAAATTCGTAAAGGCTATTATGGAGCTTGCTGTTACTAAGCAACAAATTTGTCAGCAAGCTCTAAAACGACATGAAACATTACCAGTGCGTAATGTAATCCAACCGGTTATCGAAATTTACTGAGATGCAGGCACTTTATCATCCTGACGGAAAGCCTCGATCCCGACTTTCTGACCAAAAGAAAGTTCAAGTGTGTTACCATCAGGATCAGCGAAGAAGACATAATAACCTACCGGTTCGCCTGCCTGAACCGGTTCTTTTCGCAAGATGCCTTCCATTCTGGCCATCGCTACCTTATTGTCGATTTCTTCAATGCTTGAACAAGCTACTCCCAAGTGACCGAAATTACCTAGAGGGGTGTCAGTAACAGCATCAACCTGAACAAGGACAAGTGCAAAAGGGCGAGTTCGGTCACTTAACCACGCGACTTTACGTGCCTCCGGAAGGTCAGGCTCTCGCCTGTGTACGACTTCCATGCCAGCATAACGGCTGTAGAAATCAATACTTTTTTCCAAATTTCTAACAACAAACGCAACGTGCGTAAAACCTACATCAATATCTTTCATTAGGCTAATCCTTTGACTATCTCCAGAGTCGCCATCTTAAAAACTCAAGTTAACTTGAGGTCAAGAGCTTTTCAATCTATGCTTTTGCTGGATTTCTTGCACGTATTGTTCAATGCCGTTCAGGGTTGCGGCGTATGCTAACTCCAGCTAAATGAAGATTTAGCCTGCTACGCAAAGAAAAAAGAACTCAGTTGAGATGCGGTAAACGGAGCAGGCTTAAATAGTTGGTCTCATTTTCGCTCACACATCCCCTTACCCTCCTACCAGCTTTCATCCAATCATATTTGGCTTTTAAAGCTCAGCTGGTATCGAGCAGTCAGCGATACTTACGCAGCAAACGTGCCGCGCAATTTGGTTTTCCAGTAAGTCACACAAGCGCCTCGTCATTACCCGAAGCGGCTTATCACGTGAAGGTAGTTTTTACAGTCATACAAAGGCTGGAATGCCAGCTTTGTGCCAAAAGCGGACATACCTATAGCAATGAATTAAATTATTTATCAGCTACTCCATTTTCATTTTTTATCTCTTCTCTGAGCACCTCAATCAGCTCCTTCAGCCCTTGTGGAACCCGCCGGTGACCGGGATAGTAAAGATACATAGGCTCTTCAACGGGCGCCCATTCCGGGAGCACAATCCTCAGACTGCCGTCACGAATGTGGTCACGAACCCTGTCTTCAAGGCAGTAGGCAATGCCGGCGCCAGACAGTGCCAGTTCAATGGCCAGTGCAGTTTCACTCACGCAGATCTGTCCCCTTACGTCGATCACGCGATAGTCTTCTCCTTTACGGAATTCCCATTTGTAAATAACGCCCTGTCCGGTGCGCAGCTGAATGCACTCATGCAGGCGCAGGTCTTCAGGTACGGCAGGAAGGGTGTGCTGATAAAGATAGCGTGGGGATGCAACTGCTACCCATCTGAGCTCACCCCCCAGCCGGACTGCAACGAGATCTTCAGGAACAGTTCCACCAAAGCGGATACCGGCATCAAATCCCTCCTGAATGATGTCGACCATCCTGTCATCAACGCAGATTTCAATTTCCATTTCCGGGTACTTGCTGATAAAGCGAGGAAGATGTCTGGAGATGATGAGGCGGGCACCATCACTCAACACGTTAAGCCTGAGCCTTCCCACTGGCCGATCGCGCATACTGTTGATTTCCTCTAACGCGTCGCCTATTTCTTTAAAGCCGGTTTCCAGGCGCAGCGCAAGGCTCGCGCCCGCTTCAGTGGGAGAGACAGTACGGCTTGTTCTGTTCAGCAACCTGACGCCCAGGCGTGTCTCGAGATTGCGTATGGTATGGCTCAGGGCAGAGGTAGTAATACCGAGTTCTATGGCGGCTTTGGTAAAGCTGCGCATTTTTTCGGTTACAAGAAAAGCGTTGAGCTCGGCTAGATCGCTTCGGGTAAGCGTGGCAGAAAGTCGGGTTGGCATGGCGTTAGACCGTTGAGTTAAATTCAATGCAATGTGAAAAATTATTGTAAGAAAACGTACCGCAGGAATGGTAAGTTTAGATTCATTCAACGATACGTTGCAAACTGACGTCACATAAAACTAAAAGGTTTACCATTCACCGGGAGATCGCCGCGTGTTTCATATCTGGACAATCATTCCAGCGCTTTATGTGCTGTTTCGCTTTATCAGACCGCTACCCGCTCCATTTTCAGTAAAATTTGTTGTCGCAGGCGTAATGCTCGTCGCCTCGGAGTTTCATCTCCTTACGAAATTTTTTACGGGGAATATGTTTTCCCCTGAGATACCAAGACCGCTGATGTTACTTACTACCTGGTTATTCGGCATGACCATATTTATGGCTGTCCTGCTTTTATTGCGTGACATAGTCGGAATGGTACACCGTCTGCTGTCAGGTCGCTGGTTGAAATGGCATTCAGCTTTCTGGTTTATTCTGCCTGCAGCGGCAGCCATCTTTACAACACAGGCACTGAAAAATGGCACAGCCACTCCTGAAGTGAAAAACGTAGCCTTAACGCTCAAGGGGCTACCCTCGCACTTTGAAGGCTACCGGATTGTCCAGTTGACGGACCTGCACGCCAGCAGACTTCTGCCGCGCAACTGGATACAGGATGTTGTTACCCGAACCCGCTCGTTAGATGCGGATATGATCGTTATTACCGGCGATATGATTGATGGCTGGCCGGATGCGCGTTTCTCCGATATTGAGCCGCTTGGCCAGTTGCGGGCTAAAGACGGCGTTTTTGCCGTAACGGGTAATCATGAATACTATTTTGGAGCTGAAGACTGGATCCAGACATTTGAAAAACTGGGTCTTCACTTTCTAAATAATGACGGATACCGCGTTAGCCACAACGGCGACTCGCTGTATCTGGCGGGTGTGACCGATGCCGTTGCGCCATCCTACGGTCTGCCTGGCCCTGACCTGGCCGAGGCTCTTAAGTCTTCCCGCTCTGGTGAAACCGTGATCCTTCTTGACCACAGACCAGAAAATGCCAGAGTAGCCGCAGAAAAAGGGGTTGCCCTTCAGCTCTCCGGGCATACACATGGTGGCATGATCGCAGGGCTGGACAGCCTGATTGCGCCTGCCAATAACGGTTTCGTGTCCGGACTTTATAAAGAAGGCTCCATGTCGCTTTACGTCAGCAACGGATCCGGTATCTGGAATGGCTTCCCTTTCCGGCTGGGAAAACCTGCTGAAATAACGCTAATTACACTTCATGGTGAAACCAGCAACAAAATCGTTGAGAAATAATCAACGTTGCTGGCGAAAGGATTCATCATTAACCCTAAATAAGGGCTTATAGTTTACTTCAGTTCAATATACCACTGCCTGTTGCCGTTCTTTCCGGTACGTTGTCATCCTAAGCTGTACCTGGCTGAGAGCCGTTGCCCGACAGGTACCGGTTCTTCTTTTTTTGCATCCGGCAGCTGGAACGATCGGGAGTTAAAATCAATGTCTGAACAAATGCTTTCACGCCAGGATGAGCGTGTTCACCCCCCTGTGGGTCTTTTCCCCGCCATGCTTGCACTGGGCGCCGGGGGATTGTGCATCGGTACGGGAGAGTTCGCACCGATGAGTCTTCTGCCGGACCTGGCGCAGGGTACCGGCGTTTCCATACCTGCAGCTGGAGCCTATATCAGCGCCTATGCTGCGGGCGTTGTGTTCGGTGCTCCGGCGATCGCGGTGCTTGGCGCGCGGCAGGGCCGTAAAACTCTGCTACTGATACTGTTAATCATAGCGCTTGCCGGCTATGCCCTTAGCGCACTGGCTACAGGCTATAACTCCATGCTGGCAGCGCGCTTTATTTCCGGCATGCCTCACGGTGCCTGGTATGGTGTATCGGCGCTCGTGGCGGCTTCGATGGTGTCGCCACAGCATAGAGCCCGTTATATCGGTTACGTTATGCTGGGACTTGCCGTAGCAAACATTGCCGGCGTCCCGCTTGTCACATGGGCAGGGCAGGTGCTGGGCTGGAGAATTTCCTTCTGGATGGTAGCTACGGGTCTGGTGCTGACGGGCATAATGGTGCTGCTTTTTGTTCCTTCCTTAGTGGCGAACAGATCCGCTTCACCGCTGAAGGAACTTGGCGCGCTGAAGAGTCCCAGGATTCTGATGACGTTTGCCGTCGCTTCAGTCAGCTTTGCCGGCATGTTTGCCGTATACAGTTTTATCACCCCGGCACTGACGGAAGCGGCCGGATTTTCAATTTCATCCGTGCCGTGGATCCTGGTTCTCTGGGGAGCCGGCATGGTTACCGGCAACATTATCGGGGGCAGACTGGCAGACATTGCGCTGATCCCTTCGATATTTGGCATCATCGCCTGGAATATCGTTTTTCTGGGACTGTTTTCCCTTACGGGAACGCTGCAAATTCCGGTACTCATCGTGCTGTTTATGCTGGGATGCGGGTTTTCTCTCGTACCGGCACTTCAGGCGCATATGATGAACATTGCCGGTGAAGCTCAAACTCTCGCCTCCTCACTTACCCACAGCGCGTTTAATATTTCCAATGCGCTTGGCGCAGCTGCAGGCGGTTTCGTCATCGTTTCGGGAGGAAGCTGGATCTCTACAGGATGGGTAGGCGCTGCTTTTTCCCTCCTGGCACTTATTCTTATGTTCATATCGGTACGCATTACTGACGGGAGCAAATCATGAACGATAAAGTCATCTGTGCGGATAGCGTTGCCGTAATAACCGGTGCGGCAAAAGGAATCGGTGCTGCAGCGGCAAGGGCGCTGGCACTAAAAGGTATGAAACTTTGCCTTTTTGACCGGAACAGACAGGCGCTCGCGCAGCTGGCCGGTGAACTGGAGGCTCAAACGCTAATCGTCACTGGCGATGTCACACGAGATGAAGACCTGCGTCAGCTCAAGGACACCGTTTACAGCGCCTGGGGAAAAGTGAATCTTCTGTTAAATAATGCCGGCGTGAAAATAGCCGCCGGCGCCTGTGATTCACCCACTCTCTGGCGACAGCAGCTGGAGGTAAACCTGCTTTCTATGGTTGCCACGCAGCATATTTTTCTACCAGAAATGTTAAAAATGGAAGATAAAGGTGCAATTGTTAATCTGGGCTCGAAGGAGGGTATTACCACTCCGCCTGGGTTCGCGGCCTATAATGCCTCAAAGGCAGCCGTAAAGGTGCTGACAGAGCAACTGTCTCATCAGCTTCTTAAGGAAACCGGTACCAGGCTCACTGCTCATCTTCTGGTGCCTGGCTATACCTGGACCGATATGAACGATCCTGGCATGGATGAGCACAGCGGTAACAAGCCCGATGAAGCGTGGACGGCCGCCCAGGTAATCGATTATTTCCTCCCGCGCTTTGAACGCGGTGATTTCTATATCATCTGCCCTGACAACGCCGTTACCAGCGAAATGGATGCCAAGCGCATCATGTGGGCCGCCCGGGATATGCTGGACAACCGTCCTGCACTGTCGCGCTGGCACCCTGACTGGAAGACGGCTTTTGAACAGTGGATGAAAAGCTGAGATGTTGACGGCAGCCTGCACAGAGGCAGGTTGCCGGGATAACAGGAACTTACAGAGGCCAGAGCGATGCCGCTTAGTGAAGAATTAATTCAATATCAAGCTGTGGAAAAAACCTTTACGGGTGTACTAGTTCGAGATTCAATGAATGCAACGCTTCCCGGAATTCTTCTTGCCCCGAATATGATGGGTACCGCAGCATCAAGCATTGAACATGCACGCACTATTGCAAAAAAAGGCTACGTTGTGCTCGTTGCCGATCTGTACGGCCATCTGCCTGATTCTGCAGAGGAGGCTGCTAACTGTATGCATTCTGTCAAAGACTCGCCGGCCGAGCGGCTCATACTTAACGCCGCGCTGGTGCGACTGGCGGAACTCCGGTACGTAAATGCTGATAAGCTCGCTGCCGTAGGGTTCTGCTATGGTGGGCATTGCGTGCTCGAGCTGGCGCGCAGCGGAGCGCCTCTGGCTCTCACGGCGTGTTTTCACGGTACACTTGATACGCAGATCCCTGCTGAAAAAGGGAATATCAGAGGCAAGATCGCTGTATTAAACGGGGCCGACGATCCTTTTGTAACTGGTGAGCAGATACAAGCTTTCGCCGGTGAAATGGCGTCCTGCGGATGTGATTTTCAGCTGACGAGTTATGCCGGCGCGGTTCACTCTTTTACCTATCCCAGGGCCGATGTTCCGGGTAAAACGCATTACAACGAGGCCGTCAGCAACCATGCTTTTGGTATTGTATTTACCCTGTTGAAAGAGGCGCTGGGCTGATGCCCGGCGCCGTGCGGATTTACTTTTTCGTGGCAGAATTGGGTTCAGAAATGATGCGGTGACGCTGAGCTTTGTGCGATTCACTCATCATTCTGTTCATTACCTCGCCCTCATATTCGGCATACTCGCTGCCGTAGACAAATTCATGCCCTGTCATCAGGGCATACCAAGCGCGTTTGGCCACTTCTTTCGGATCATCCTTTTTCATGGATCCTACCGTCGTACTTGCCTGTCCTGCATTTTTGAAGAAATTGGTTTCCGTTGCCCCGGGCATCAAAAGCGTCATCGATAAACCGCTTCCCATCAACTCGTTACGTATGGCGTAAAAGAAGGAGTTGACGAAAGCCTTCGACGCCCCGTAAACCGCTTCAAAAGGTATCGGTGCCGAGCCGGACAAGGAGGAGGTGATAAGAACGTGCCCGTTGCCCTTTTCAACAAGCCGCGGAATAAATATTTTAGAAAGATGGACCACAGCATCAACGTTAAGCCGGATTAACCTGAGCTCTTTTTCAAGATCGGTACCACCAATAAAGGCGCCGCCGAGGCCCTGACCGGCATTGATGACCAGCGCACTGAGGTCTAAACCGGCCGTATCCATTCTGGCCTGCAGGTCAGTTATCTGATCATACTCACTCAGGTCGGCACTGAATGCGTGTACGTTAACTGAGAAGTGTTTTTGCAGATGTTCGCGTGTGGCTGATAGCTTTTTTTCATCCCGGGCCACGATGGCAAGATCGTATCCGTTAGCCGCAAATTCTTCCGCAAGCGCCAGGCCGATACCGTTACTTGCGCCGGTTATGAGAGCCAGTTTTTTCTCACTCATATAATTCTCCAGTTAAAAGGGGCTACCCGGCCCTATACAGGCCGGTAACAAAGGGATTATCAGACGCTGTCGGTCCAGCGGTGAGCCGGACGGTAACCCAGGACGCGCATTGCCTTTTCGCTGCTCAGCACCGATTCATTGCCTGCAAATTGTTTACGCTGCTCAACGTCAGGGTAGTAGCGGTCGAGAAGCTCCTGTGTAGGGGTTCGCATGCAGGTGACATCGCTGGTAATAAAGAACTCATCTTTACCGCTGACGTCATATTCGAGGGCTCTTTCAATCGCCTGGGCAACGTCCCGGACGTCAACGTAGGTCCACATATTCCATAACCTGACGGCCGGATCGTCCTGCCAGCTTTCAAACTGGGCGTATTCTTCCGGTTCCATAACATTAGAAAGCCGGAGACAGGTAATGCGCATATCAGGGTTATTAAGGCAGAACTGGCGGGCCAATTCTTCACCCAGCACTTTCGTCAGCGCGTAAATGCTAATCCCCCGTGCCGGGTAGTGTTCATCAACCGGAACATAGGGGGGCTCCCACTTATCGTAAGGCACGCCGGTAGGAACCTCGCTCGATGACCAGATGATATTTTTAATCCCCAGGCGCCTGGATGCCTCAAATACGTTGAAGGTGGCCAGCATATTGTTTCTGAACTCGTCAGAATCGGGGATCATCCGGGGATGGGGGATACTGGCGAGGTGAACTACGGCATCAAAGGCTGCAGGTTCGGGTCGTGAATAGACGTCTTCCCCGATGGAGGAAAGGGCATCAAGCGTTGCGCCAAAATCCTCTAAATCCGCAATCATCGCCGGATGTTCGCTGGTTAACGGTTCTTTCTTATCAATGAGGAACAGCTCATACCCTGCTTTTTCAAGCCACTCTACTGTGACCCTGCCAATTTTCCCTGACGCACCGGTAATGGCTATACGTTTTTTTACTGACATACTTCGTCCTTATGGTTGAGGTGCAAATCAACCTTAAGTTTTGACGACAACAGAAAATAAGCGATGAGACTGTCTAAAAGCTACGGTTACTTTAATTCATCAATCTAAGTTTTTTTCCATAACAGGCGGAATCCATCAATCGGCAAGGGTGCTTACAATAAGGCTTCATAACTGAATGTCCGCTCTTCGCTCATAGCGGACCATTTCTTTCCTATGCCCTTCCTTCAGCCTTCATCCGCTCGTATTTGGCTTTGAGACGCTCTGCAGGTGTCGGTCCCTTCGACGATACTGGTGCTGCCAACGCTCTACGGACAGGCGGAATCGGCTTCCCGGCCAGCACCCGCTTTTCCCACACATCCAGAATGTCACTGGCTTCACGCTCGAGTTCTTTAAGACTCAACTGACCATTTGTTCCACGGCGCCGCAGTTCAAGGCAAATGTGGTAATAAACCGCCTTTGGCCACGGATATAGCTCGCTGCTCGGGTACCTATAAACCAGCTTCCTCCACTTCCAGTATTCAGCCATGACGTCAGCAGTGGTGATCCCCAGCACGCAGCGCCCTTCCCTGCACCACTTGATGAACTGGCCTGGCGAAGGCAGAAATGGACGCTCCTGTCGGCGTACCATGCGCATGCCGGCTTCGACCTGCGCCATGGTTGTGATCCCGTTTTCTTTAAAGGCCAGCACCCATTGCCGGCGGATCTCGTTCACGTCTTCCTGGCTGCGATTAACCAGGCTTGCCGGGAACGCGGCCGCCAGCTGTACGAACAGCCCGTTGATAATCTGAGCCACCTGCTGCGTTTGTTCGCGTTCGGTGTACTGCTCAGGCATGTTGTGCGCTACCCGGCAAGCCTGTTCCCGGTCAAAATCGCGAATGCTCTCTGCGAGGTTTTTCATTCCAGCACCCCTTCAATCCAGTCGGTATTATGCAGGTCGATGCCGCTCCGGGATGGCTTTGCCGTTCCGGTTGCACGCAGCCGCTTGGTAGTGAGCTGATCCCACTGTTTGCGCAGACTCGAGGGGCTCAGGATGTTGTCCTTCCAGAACTCGTCCCGGTTGGCCCACTGGAACAGGTCACAGATTTCGTAGTGAGTACGCTTGTCCTGGACACGCATCAGCCTGATGGTGTTTGCCCATTCAGCCCAGTTGGGTTCGGATAGCGAGGCGTTGACCGTAAGAAGCCTGTCGTAAATCCAGCGAGCGGCCTTGAGGTCATCAGCGGATCCCCATGATTTACCTGCAGGGGTGTATATCCCGGCGGCAGCTTCTGGATGGCGTGAGAGAAACTGTTGAGTTTTCTGGTTTCGGGATTCGTCAGAATTCCGAGACGAGGATCTTTTAATATTGTTCTTGTTATAGTCTTGGGTGTCTACCGTTTCCGGGAAGGTTTTTCCCGTTTTCGGTAACACTTTTCCCGATTTCGGGAAGACTTTTCCCGTTTTCGGCTTGTCTAAAATCCAGGCAGAAAGGTCAGTATTTATACCGACCGTTTTCATCACGCCCTGCTTCTGATTGAAGATAATTTTGCGTTCTGCGAGCGATTTGAGCGCATCAGAAACATGCGAATCACTCAATCCTGTAAGTTCGGCGATCACCGTGTTCGTAACGCGGTCCTGTTTCTTGTTCCAGCCGTAGGTAAGCCAGATCACCGCCTCAAAACATTGCCACTCCCGGCCTGACATTCTCAGACGAGGCTTAAGCTGTTGGATCTCGTTAGCGACCTTGGTATACCCGTTCGACAGGTCGGCCATACGACCTCCCGGTTGTTCGGTTCTGTGGGGGAAATTGATAATTTCAGCTGTGTTTGACATACTTAGCTCCGCAATTACACTCCGTTTTTGCACCTGAAAGCCGTTGGTGTTCGAGCACCGCGGCTTTCGCCTTTTCTGAAGTCTTCACATTGCCCCCAGCATGGTTGTGACCATCGCCAGCAGCGGTGCCGTAAGGTCCGGATCGACACGGAACATCTCAAAAATCCCCTCGCCTAACTCCTTCAGCTTTTCCTTCTTCGGTGCATCGAGCATCAGAGCTTGCTTCGCCTCACTCACTTCTTTTTCCAACCTGGCCATCCGGTAGGCAAACGAGTCGTTCTTTACGACACGGTCGCGGTACCGAATCGGTAATACAGACATGATCGCAGGCACAAGCTGTTCGACGTTCTTTCGGTAAGATGCGGAGTCTTCTTTGTTGTCGAGCCAGCGGAACAGCTTCACGTTCCAGACATCGGCCTGACCTGAGAAATCCACTCCATCAAGTTGAAATTCTTCCGCCGCTTCCTGGATTTGAAGTGCAACAGCTACGCGCCCTTCTGCCGCCGCCCAAGCTCGTACCGCTGAGCAGAGATCACGATGAGCAATATCCTGCGCTGTAGATTCGCTTTGATGACACTGGAATATCAGAGGATTAGAGGAAGCTCTGCTACTCTGTTGAAATGAAACAGTTTGCATAGTTAAGGCTCCTGTTTAGGTAAGCCGTCTGTTGGGTTTGGGTAGAGATCAGGGCGAAGCTCGTGGGGAGTTACGCCAGTCGTGTTGTATATTTGGAGCACTCTTTCTGCCGGTACAACTCCCTTGTAGCGGTTTTTCCAACGACTTATAGACATTGGTTTTATTCCCAACATATTTGCTAGCTTTGTAGCAGTACCAACAATCTGGATAGCTTTAGTTAAACCGTTCATTGCGATCTCCATTCAAAATGACAAACAAATTAAGCCTGGGACTTACTTAAAAGTCAAGCTCAAGGCGAATTTCCAAGTTTAAGCAAAAGACTTATTCTTCTAACTATGAAAGAGAAAACCTTACTTAATCCGACACTTGTCGAGCGCCTTACAGAACTGAATGGGCGTGGTATGAGCAAATCAGATATGGCGAGGATTGCTGGAGTAACTCCGCAATCTGTAAATGGCTGGTTCAAAAAAGGGGTGATTAGCAAAAAATCGGCTCTAGCTGTAGCTGACGCTGCTGGTGTCTCTGTGCCATGGCTACTCGGTGAAGACGTTAATGAGAAAAATGGACTGAAGGCTGACGAGCAACGCCTGTTAGAACTTTACAGGCAACTCCCTGAAGAAGAACAAAAGAATATGCTTCGTATTTTTGCGCTTAGACTTAAAGAATTAGATGAGCTCTATGAGAAGTACATCAAAGGGCGTATCCGAACGAGTGAAGATTAGGTCTTCAAGCATGGCTTGCATGTTCAGCAGGATAAACCTTGCTTATGAAGTGGTGTCGTTTCGGGTGAGTAAGATTGTAATATCATTCCATTTGTAAGAGATTGTAAGAATCACTTGGTATTGAAGTTAGTGTTTGGTAATCAATNNTTTAACTTAAGGAAGAATTGCATGACAGCAGAAATAGCAGTTTTCAATAGATCTGGGGTAGCCCTCGCGGCAGATTCAGCAGTAACTACGACGAATGGATTTTCAGAAAAAATCTACAATAACGCTGATAAACTCTTCGAACTTTCCAAGGATCATCCAGTTGCAGTAATGATCTATAATAATGCTGTATTATGTCACGCTCCCTGGGAAGTTCTTATTAAAGCCTACCGTAAAACTTTAACTTCAACCCCCTTAAAAACAATAAAAGAATATAGCGATAGTTTTTTCTCTTTTATTGAGAACTGCAACAATATAATTACATCTGAAATGCAAAGTGAATATTTCAAACAATTATATAGAAATGCAATTTTACCCGACATTCTAAATAAAGTTCAAAACGAAGATGTAACTGCTTTCTTACAATCACAAAACACTTTCCCCTCAAATGATCAATACCAGCAGTTTATAGAAAACAGAGCAAATACGCTTTCATCAAAGATAAATCAAAATAGTTTTTATAAAGACTTTGATAACAATGACTTAGTGCTAGCAAGGCAGTTTGCATCACAATTTATTGTTGAAATTTGTAGTCAGTGTATAGTTCCAATTAATGTAAATGGCCAACCCCCGTACCTACAATCCTTGCTAGATTCATTGATTGAGTTGTTTGCTCTTTACACATGTAAAGAAAGTGACCTTGAGACCTATTCAGGAATAGTAATTGCTGGTTACGGGGATGATGAATATTATCCTGCCATTCAGTCTCATCATATTTATGGCTTATTCAATAAAAAAGTGATGAGACCAGTTAACACACATCAAAATAACGCTGACAGCTGTAGTGGAATAATGCCTTTTGCGCAAGATGATGAGGTACATACATTCATGAAAGGATGTAGCAAAGGTATTATTAATTGCGTAAA
>NZ_JADCLB010000040.1:0-26642 GCF_014982245.1 Enterobacter cloacae complex sp. P6RS | reverse complement strand
TGTCCCCGGACCGTACACCCTCAAGGGAGAGGGAACTTAAATCAAAAACTTTTCTCTGTCGGCTGCCAGGTGCAGAAGTCTTCGTTCGCCACCAGCAGCAGCTGAGAGCCTTCCGGCGCCTCAAGCCACGCCACGCTCACTTCCATAGACGAATGCCGCTGACGGCGCTGAATGTGTTCGGTTGCCCAGGATTCAAGCTCAGGCTTTACGGTCTGCCCTTCGCAGGTGGTCACCGTGCCATCGGCATGCCAGCGCCCCTGGCGCAGCACCACGCGGCCCTGACGCAGCGCGTCGCTGGTCTGACGGAGCTGTTCGGCGCGGTAGCGGTAAAGGGCGACCTGATCGCTGGAAAGCTGCTGTTTCAACCCGCTGACTTCATGCTGCATAAAGCTCAGCTCGCCGTGGTCGTCGAAACGCACCTTCACGTGTTCAGGGGTCTTGCTGTAGATGTTCAGTTCAATCAGCGATAGCGCATCGCCCTGCCAGCGGTACTCTGCGGTCGAGGTGTTGCCGTTATGCCACGGGCTGAACGCGGTAAGCATATGGACTTCATCGCTGGAATCTTTGCGCCAGATCCTGACCGCGCCCTGGTTGTCAGCATAGCCGCTGGCGGTAAACGGGGGGAGTGAGGAATCATGGCTACAGGCAGACAGCAACAGTACGCCTGCCAGCGCGAGCGTGCCACGCCAGAATGACAAAAGGGGCGTTGCCGCCCCTTCGTTAAAACTGTTCACTGCCACGCGTCTTACTTAACTGCGTCTTTCAGTGCTTTACCAGAAACAAATGCCGGCACGTTAGCTGCGGCGATTTTGATTTCTTTACCGGTCTGCGGGTTGCGGCCAGTACGCTCAGCGCGGTGGTTCACTTTGAAGGTACCGAAACCAACCAGTTGTACAGCATCGCCTTCTTTCAGAGACTCAGTAATAGCAGCCAGGGTAGATTCCAGAGCAGCTTTAGCCTGCACTTTAGACAGATCAGCCTTGTCCGCAATTACATCAATCAGTTGAGTCTTGTTCATAAGTTATCCTTTCAATGTGTTTATCGCTTGCTAAGCATCGAGTGCGACGAAAATGCCAAAAAAGCACTCTCCTGCATACACGCACCGATAGCCACTTTTTTTCGCCCCCCAAATGTAGACCAGACGGGGGGCAGAAGGGAAGAGTCGAGGTGCGACAAAACAGGCGTTAAATCACGTTTTGTTGTCTCATTGGTTAAAAATTATACCAATATTGCTCTCACCGGCCTCACGCAGGTCCGCGCGCAGCCCTTTGATCAGCTCAATATCACGCTCTTCACACTCTGCCAGCAGGCGGAAAATCTCCCACTGAATGTCCCATTCCTGTTCAACCGCCGGGTTAGCACGCAGCTCTTCGTCGGTCATTTCACGGCCTTCCTGCGTCATTTCCAGCATCGCGACGGTCGTGATGGATGCCTTACTGACTTCAATGGCGTGCTCCAGCGTTTCACCGCTCAGACGGGAGTGGATCAGCTCGCTCAACGCCACGCAGGCGTCGATAGCCGGATAAACGCCGTACAGGTCGTAATCGTCCGCCGCCGGGATCGCCTCTTCCAGCTTTTCGAGCTGTGAATCGAAGTTCACCTTTGCGTCTTTCACCGTCAGCGTCTCCCAGATCAAATCCAGGATACGTCGATAAATCTGGCCTTCGCCAAACTCCGTTTGCTTACAGAACGCGGCATAGTTGGGATACATGCGCTCGCACAGGCAAGCCATAAACGTCACGTGCTGCCAGCTTTCCAGCTTCTCAAGGCGCAGATGAATCGGGTTTTGTAACATGATGATGTCTCGAATCGAAAATTAGCCGCAGTTTACCTGAATCACGGCTGAATTTCCTGCCAACGAATGAATGCCGGACGTGAAGAGGCAACGGCGTCAGCCCAGCGGGTTGGCTCCGGTAACCGGTAGCCCTTCATGCAGCGCTGCACCCACGCCAGCGCGCTGTCCATGCTCACCCGATGCCCGGTGGCGATAAACAGCGGATTACAGCGCGCTTTACTGCGCCAGACCCACGCCAACTGCTCGCCTTTATGGATAAGCGGCGCCAGCGCGCCCGGTTCGGCAGAAAGCGGCTCAAACGCGCCGCACAGGCGTTTTTTCGCCACGCCGATGGTCGGCACGTCCACCAGCAGACCAAAGTGGCTGGCGACGCCTAAGCGACGCGGATGGGAGATACCGTGCCCGTCAACAAACAGGAGGTCAGGTTTTTGCGAGAGTTGCTCCCACGCGGCCAGCAGCGCGGGGTATTCGCGGAAGGAGAGAAAGCCGGGAATATAGGGCATGGTGGTGGCGATACGCGCCACCTTGTACTCCACCAGCTCCAGCGACGGGTATTTCAGCACCACCATCGCCGCCCGCGTCACTTCCCCGCCCTGCTCAAACCCGACGTCCGCCCCGCCAATGTACTGCGGGGGATCTTTATCCAGACGATCCTCGCGGATCACCGATGAAGCCAGTTCGATTTGCTGAGCGCGTAGCGACGCGAGATCCATAACCACTCCTTACTTGTGATACTGGGCAGAAAGCCGATGCACCGCCTCCACAAATACGCCTGCGTGTTCAGGCGGCACATCCTGATGAATGCCGTGGCCGAGGTTAAAGACGTGGCCTTCACCCTGGCCGAAACCAGACAGTATAGTCGACACTTCCTCTTCGATGCGGGCAGGCTGAGCATAGAGCATGGACGGATCCATGTTGCCCTGTAGCGCCACTTTGTCGCCCACGCGACGGCGCGCATCGGCAATATCGGTGGTCCAGTCGAGGCCCAGCGCGTCGCAGCCGGTGGCCGCCATCGCTTCCAGCCATTGGCCGCCGCCTTTCGTGAACAGCGTCACCGGCACGCGGCGACCGTCGTTTTCACGCAGCAGGCCATCGACGATTTTGTGCATGTAGTACAGGGAGAACTGCTGATAATCACGTCCGGTCAGCACGCCGCCCCAGGTGTCGAAAATCATCACCGACTGCGCGCCCGCTTTAATCTGCGCGTTGAGGTAGAGCGTAACGCTCTTCGCCAGCTTGTCGAGCAGCGCATGCAGCGCCAGCGGTTCGGCGTACATCATCTTTTTAATCAGGGTGAAGGCTTTGCTGCTGCCGCCTTCAACCATGTAGGTGGCCAGCGTCCACGGGCTGCCGGAGAAACCAATCAGCGGCACTTCGCCTTTCAGTTCACGGCGAATGGTGCGCACGGCGTTCATCACGTAGCCCAGTTCGCCTTCCGGATCGGGGATCGGCAGCTTATCGACGTCGGCTTTGCTTTTGATCGGCGAGGTAAAGCGCGGGCCCTCGCCGGTTTCGAAATAGAGCCCCAGGCCCATCGCGTCCGGAATGGTAAGAATGTCCGAAAAGAGAATGGCGGCATCCAGCGGGAAGCGGCGCAGCGGCTGGAGCGTCACCTCACAGGCCAGCTCGGCGTTTTTGCACAGCGACATAAAATCGCCCGCCTGCGCGCGCGTGGCTTTGTACTCTGGCAGATAGCGTCCCGCCTGGCGCATCATCCACACCGGGGTGACATCAACGGGCTGGCGCAGCAGCGCACGCAGATAACGATCGTTCTTCAGTTCGGTCATTTTGCAGTTCCTTATTGCGTCAGTCCGTCAGTGTAACACTACTCATACTCGGCCCGACACATTGCCACGGTATCTTCTATCAGGCGACGCGCCACCGTTCCCGGAGGGGGTAACAGCGGTAAATTGTCGTAGCGGTACCAGTTCGCCTCCAGCAGCTCTTTCTGGTCGATAACAATCTCGCCGCTGTCATATTCCGCCATAAACGCGGTCATCAGAGACATCGGGAACGGCCACGGCTGGGAGGTCACGTAGCGCAGGTTCTTCACCTTGATGCTGCTCTCCTCCATCACCTCGCGCGCCACCGCCTGCTCCAGCGTTTCGCCGACTTCCACGAACCCGGCGAGGACGGTATGAATGCCGTTGCGATGACGGGTATGTTGCGCCAGCAGGATGGAATCATCACGGCGGATGGCGACGATGATGCACGGCGCGATTTGCGGGTAGTAGCGTTCACGGCAGTGGCCGCAGAGCAGCGCCCATTCGGTTTTGCTTGGGTGCATGGTGTGGCCGCAGTAACCGCAATATTTGTGCGAACGGTAAAACTCCGCCAGCTGCACGCCCCGCCCCGCCAGCTGGAACAGGCCGACGTCCAGATCTAACACCTGACGTACGGATCCCATATCCTGACGGCGCGCCTGTTGGATCAACCACACGGGATCGCCCTGCCACTCGCCGATCTTCAGCGCGGGCTGGCCCACCAGATCGAACGTTTCCGCGGCACCGTAGGGCAACTCTCCTGAGGGCAGCCATAATTTTTGTTCGTGGCTGACGATCCACCAACCCAGATCTGATTTTTCAATAATACGATCCATATCTATTGCACTACCTTCGCTTCACTGACATGTTGTTAGCATTGTGGTTACATTTTGGATAAGCAGATCCCATTCTAAACCTTATGGAGTCGACCATGTTAAACCAGCTGGAAAGCCTGACTGAGCGCGTTGGAGGAAGTAACACCCTGGTGGATCGCTGGCTACATGTGCGCAAGCATCTCCTTGTGGCGTATTACAATCTGGTCGGTCTTAAGCCTGGCAAAGAATCCTTTATGCGGCTGAACGAAAAAGCGCTGGATGATTTTTGTCAGAGCCTTGTCGACTACCTGTCCGACGGCCATTTCAACATTTATGAACGCATTATCCGCGAAATGGAAGGGACAACGCCGTATTTAGCGGCCAGCAAACTCTGTCCGCAGCTGGAAGCCAATACCCAGCAGATCATGGACTATTACGATTCCACGCTCGAGAACGCCATCGATCACGATAACTATCTTGAGTTCCAGCAGGCGCTTTCGGACCTGGGCGAAGCGCTGGAAGAGCGATTCACGCTGGAAGATAAGCTCATCGCCCTCGTACTGGATAACAACCTGAATATCAGCAGCAGCGATAACGTTGCGCGCCCTGCTTGAGTTCTTAACCGTTAACGAGTAATTTACAACCAGTCGCCCCTCTGCGGAGGGGGATTTTTCTTGTCGGAGTGCCCAGTGTGTAAGCACGGGCTGAGACCGTTAATTCGGGATCCGCGGAACCTGATCAGGCTAATACCTGCGAAGGGAACAAGAGTCACGCTGCTGTTGTATCGCCCCTGGGGCGATCTCCTCTTGCTTCATCCGTCGTCTGACAAGCCATGTCCTTCACTTCTGGAATGAGCTATGTCTACAACAAAACTGACCCGCCGCGAACAGCGTGCACAGGCCCAACACTTCATCGACACCCTGGAAGGCACCGCTTTCCCGAACTCGAAACGCATCTACATCACCGGTTCACAGGCCGATATCCGCGTCCCGATGCGCGAAATCCAGCTCAGCCCGACGCTTATCGGCGGCAGCAAAGAGAACCCCCAGTATGAAGACAACGAAGCCGTGCCGGTATACGACACCTCCGGCCCGTACGGCGATCCCTCTGTCGTCATCAACGTGCAGCAAGGTCTGGCAAAGCTGCGCCAGCCGTGGATTGACGCGCGTAACGACTGCGAAGAACTGAGCGTGCGCAGCTCTGCGTACACCAAAGAACGCCTGGCCGACGACGGCCTGGACGAGCTGCGCTTTACCGGCCTGCTGACGCCAAAACGCGCCAGAGCGGGCAAATGCGTCACCCAGCTGCATTACGCGCGCCAGGGTATCGTCACGCCGGAGATGGAGTTCATCGCCATCCGCGAAAACATGGGCCGCGAGCGCATCCGCAGCGAAATATTGCGCCACCAGCATCCGGGTGAAGGCTTTGGCGCTCGCCTGCCGGAGAACATCACGCCGGAGTTTGTGCGTGACGAAGTGGCCGCCGGGCGCGCGATTATCCCCGCCAACATCAACCACCCGGAATCGGAGCCGATGATTATCGGCCGCAACTTCCTGGTGAAGGTCAACGCCAACATCGGCAACTCTGCCGTCACCTCGTCCATCGAAGAAGAGGTGGAAAAGCTGGTCTGGTCCACGCGCTGGGGCGCGGACACGGTGATGGACCTCTCCACTGGCCGCTACATCCACGAAACCCGAGAGTGGATCCTGCGTAACAGCCCAGTGCCGATTGGCACCGTCCCGATTTATCAGGCGCTGGAGAAGGTCAACGGCATCGCCGAAAACCTCACCTGGGAAGCGTTTCGTGACACGCTGCTGGAGCAGGCGGAACAGGGCGTGGACTACTTCACCATTCACGCGGGCGTGCTGCTGCGCTACGTGCCGATGACGGCGAAACGTCTGACCGGCATCGTCTCGCGGGGTGGCTCCATCATGGCGAAATGGTGCCTGTCCCATCATCAGGAAAACTTCCTCTACGAGCACTTCCGCGAGATCTGCGAAATCTGCGCCGCGTACGACGTCTCGCTGTCGCTGGGCGACGGCCTGCGTCCTGGCTCCATCCGCGATGCCAATGACGAGGCGCAGTTTGCCGAGCTGCACACCCTGGGCGAGCTGACTAAAATCGCCTGGGAGTATGACGTGCAGGTGATGATTGAAGGCCCGGGCCACGTGCCGATGCAGATGATCCGCCGCAACATGACCGAGGAGCTGGAGCACTGCCACGAAGCGCCGTTCTACACCCTGGGGCCGTTGACCACAGATATCGCACCGGGCTACGACCACTTCACCTCCGGGATTGGCGCGGCGATGATCGGCTGGTTTGGCTGCGCCATGCTCTGCTACGTGACGCCGAAAGAGCACCTCGGCCTGCCCAACAAAGAGGACGTTAAGCAGGGACTGATTACCTACAAGATTGCCGCCCACGCGGCGGATCTGGCGAAAGGCCATCCGGGCGCGCAAATCCGCGATAACGCCATGTCCAAAGCGCGCTTTGAATTCCGCTGGGAAGACCAGTTTAACCTGGCGCTGGATCCGTTCACCGCCCGCGCCTATCACGACGAGACCCTGCCGCAGGAGTC
Organism: Enterobacter cloacae complex sp. P6RS; assembly: GCF_014982245.1. Lineage (NCBI taxonomy): Bacteria > Pseudomonadati > Pseudomonadota > Gammaproteobacteria > Enterobacterales > Enterobacteriaceae > Enterobacter > Enterobacter cloacae complex sp. P6RS. Next base: position 19,691 of record NZ_JADCLB010000040.1, on the reverse strand, counting down.
GGGCAAGGTGGCGCACTTCTGCTCCATGTGCGGGCCAAAATTCTGCTCGATGAAAATCAGCCAGGAGGTGCGGGATTACGCCGCCGCGCAGACCATTGAAGTCGGTATGGCAGACATGTCGGAAACCTTCCGCGCCAGAGGCGGCGAAATTTACCTCAAAAAAGAGGAGGCGTAATGTACAAGCCCGATTTCCCCTCCGTGCCCTTTCGCTTAGGGCTTTACCCGGTGGTGGACAGCGTGAAGTGGATCGAACGCCTGCTGGAGGCCGGCGTTCGCACCCTCCAGCTGCGCATCAAAGATAAGCGTGATGAAGAGGTGGAGGCCGACGTCGCCGCCGCCATCGCGCTGGGGCATCGCTACAATGCCCGCCTGTTTATCAACGACTACTGGCGGCTGGCCGTTAAGCACCGGGCGTACGGCGTGCATTTGGGCCAGGAGGATCTGGAAACCACCGATCTGAACGCCATTCGCCAGGCTGGCCTGCGCCTTGGCGTTTCAACACACGATGATATGGAAATCGACGTGGCGCTGGCGGCCCGCCCCTCCTACATCGCCCTCGGTCACGTTTTCCCGACGCAAACCAAGCAGATGCCGTCTGCACCGCAGGGTCTGACGCAGCTGGCGAGCCACGTTAAGCGCCTTGCCGATTACCCGACCGTCGCCATCGGTGGAATCAGCCTTGAACGCGCCCCGGCGGTGCTGGAGACCGGCGTCGGCAGTATCGCCGTCGTCAGCGCTATCACCCAGGCGGCAGACTGGCGGTCCGCCACCGCGCAGCTTTTACAGCTGGCAGGAGCGGGCGATGAATGACCGCGATTTTATGCGCTACAGCCGCCAGATCCTGCTGGAGGATATCGCCATTGACGGGCAGCAAAAGCTGCTTGCCAGCCGGGTACTGATTGTCGGCCTGGGCGGATTAGGCGCGCCCGCCGCGCTGTATCTGGCTGGTGCGGGCGTGGGCACGCTGGTGCTGGCCGATGACGACGAGGTGCACCTCAGCAACCTGCAACGGCAAATCCTCTTCACAACTAAAGATGTCAACCAGCCTAAAGCGCAGATCACCCGGCAGCGGCTTAACCAGCTTAATCCGGATATCGAACTGATTGCTCTGCAGGAGCGCCTCAGCGGTGAAAGCCTGCGCCATGAGGTCGCCCTTGCCGACGCGGTGCTGGACTGCACGGACAACATGGCGACGCGCCAGGCGATTAACGCCGCCTGCGTGGCAACGAATACGCCGCTTATCACCGCCAGCGCGGTGGGGTTCGGTGGGCAGATGATGGTCCTGACCCCGCCGTGGGCGCAGGGCTGCTACCGCTGCCTGTGGCCGGACGAGGCTGAACCGGAGCGTAACTGCCGCACGGCAGGCATTCTTGGCCCGGTGGTGGGCGTGATGGGTACCCTTCAGGCGCTGGAGGCTATCAAGCTGCTCAGCGGCATGGAGACGGAACGCAACACGCTCCGGCTGTTCGACGCCCGCTCCAGCGGCTGGCGCCATCTGGCACTACACCGCGCCAGCCACTGCCCGGTATGCGGAGGCCACGATGCGCATTCTGTTTAACGATGAGCCGATGACGTGCGACGACGGTCTCACCGTTGCCGCCCTGCTCGACAAATTGCGCCAGCTCAAGCCGGGAACGGCGCTGGCGCTCAATCAACAGATCCTGCCGCGCGAGCAGTGGGAACTTCAGCAGGTCAATGAAGGCGACCAGATCCTGCTGTTTCAGGTTATCGCTGGGGGCTGAGATGTTACGTATTGCTGATAAAGTCTTTGATTCACATCTGTTTACCGGAACCGGCAAATTCGCCTCGCCGCAGCTGATGGTGGATGCTATTCGTGAAAGCGGCAGCCAGCTGGTGACGCTGGCAATGAAGCGCGTGGATCTGCGCCAGCACAACGATGCCATACTTGCGCCGCTACTGGAGGCAGGCGTGACGCTCTTACCAAACACTTCCGGAGCGAAAACGGCCGAGGAGGCGATTTTCGCCGCACAGCTGGCGCGGGAAGCGCTCGGTACCCGCTGGCTGAAGCTGGAAATTCACCCGGATGCCCGCTGGCTGCTGCCCGACCCGATCGAGACCCTGAAAGCCGCAGAAAAGCTGGTGCAGCAGGGGTTTACCGTTCTGCCTTACTGCGGCGCGGATCCCGTGCTGTGTAAGCGTCTGGAAGAGGTCGGCTGCGCCGCCGTCATGCCGCTGGGGGCGCCCATTGGCTCCAATCAGGGGCTGGAAACCCGCGCGATGCTGGAGATCATCATCGAGCAGGCGACCGTGCCGGTGGTGGTGGATGCGGGGATCGGCGTGCCCAGCCATGCCGCGCAGGCGCTGGAAATGGGTGCCGATGCGGTGCTGGTGAATACCGCCATTGCGGTGGCCGACGACCCGGTCATGATGGCGCGTGCGTTTCGTCTCGCCGTGGAGGCTGGCGTGCTGGCCAGAGAGTCCGGCCCCGGCTCGCGCAGTTTTCAGGCACAGGCCACCAGCCCGCTGACCGGTTTTCTGGAGGCGATCTCATGAGCACGTTTACCGAGCGCTGGCGCGAGCTTAACTGGGACGATATTGCCCTGCGCATCAACAGCAAAACGGCGGCTGACGTGGAGCGCGCGCTGAATGCCCGTCAGCTGACCCGCGAGGATCTGATGGCCCTGCTCTCCCCGGCGGCCAGCGCCTACCTCGAACCCATGGCCCAGCGAGCGCAGCGGCTCACCCGCCAGCGTTTTGGCAACACGGTGAGCTTCTACGTGCCGCTCTATCTCTCCAACCTGTGCGCCAATGACTGCACCTACTGCGGCTTCTCCATGAGCAACCGCATCAGGCGTAAAACGCTTGATGAAGGTGAGATTGCCCGCGAGTGTGCGGCCATTCGTGAAATGGGTTTTGAGCATCTTCTTCTGGTCACGGGCGAGCATCAGGGAAAAGTGGGAATGGACTATTTCCGCCAGCATCTGCCTGCGATACGTCGGGAGTTTGCGTCGTTGCAGATGGAGGTTCAGCCCCTGTCGCAGGTCGAGTATGCGGAGTTAAAAACGCTCGGGCTGGACGGCGTTATGGTCTATCAGGAAACCTACCACGAGACGACGTACGCGCGGCATCACCTGAAAGGGAAGAAGCAGGATTTTTTCTTCCGGCTGGAAACGCCGGACAGGCTGGGCCGCGCCGGGATCGACAAAATCGGGCTGGGTGCGCTAATTGGGCTTTCCGATAGCTGGCGGGTAGATTGCTACATGGTGGCAGAACATCTGCTGTGGCTGCAACAGCACTACTGGCAGACCCGATACTCCATCTCCTTCCCACGCCTGCGCCCCTGCGCAGGCGGCATTGAACCGGCTTCGCTGATGGATGAACGCCAGCTGGTGCAGACCATCTGCGCGTTTCGCCTGCTCGCCCCGGAAGTGGAGTTATCGCTCTCAACGCGTGAATCCCCGGCGTTTCGCGATCGCGTCATCCCGCTGGCGATTAACAACGTCAGCGCATTTTCCAAAACGCAGCCGGGCGGGTATGCAGACGATCATCCGGAGCTGGAGCAGTTTGCACCGCATGACGGACGGCGTCCGGAAGCTGTTGCCGCCGCCCTGACGGCACAGGGTTTACAGCCTGTCTGGAAAGACTGGGACAGCTGGCTGGGAAGAGCCTCGCAATGACGATGTAACGCACTGCAACACGGTAGAAAATTATCGAGGCGTTACGGAAAGGTAAAACCGGATGATTGTCAGCGATCGTCCGGTTTTTTATTGTCATCAGGTCAGCAACGGATGCTGACCAGGGCGAAAAGCTTCTTCCTCGTTTCGCCCTGCCTCCGATTCCGTGCATAAGAGGGGCGCAAAAGTATGGATAAGGAATTTCTTAGTGATTCTTAAGATAAATCATCTCGCCTGAAATCGTGTTCCGTATAATTCACCGCTAACCGCAGGACAGCGACTATGCTGAGAGGATATCGGCAGACGAAAAATATTCACCATCAGGATCGATGTACAACTCATGGCACTTCACAGCAAAAAGCTCTCTTTCACCCGACCCATTATGCTCAGCTTCGCGGGGATTCTGTGCAGTTTTGCGCTGATCGCGGTCGTGGTAACTCTTTCACAACGAAAGGATTTCCTTGAGGACTATCATAAGATTAATGGCAATTTCACCCATAACCTTGCGGTGAACTACACCGAGTCAATCCTGCGTGAAAACGATTATATCCTGGGCCGCTCCGCGATGTATTTTGCACGCGATGACAGGCTAAACGAGACCCTCAACGTCAACCCGACGCAAGGGCTGCAGATGATGATGCATTTGCAAAACCTGATGCCGACCGTGTCATCCATCTCGCTGGCAGACACGCAGGGACATTATCTGCGCGCCCCGGAAGTGCTCCAGACGGAAAAGAGTAAAACCTTCGATCCCCGGACGCGTCCGTGGTTTGTCGCCCATGCTGAAGCCAGTATATTCAGCCACTACACCCGTCCCTATATGGACTACTTCAACGGTCATCCGACGGTCACACTCTATAAACCGTTAATTTCACCAGAAGGTCGACTTAAAGGTACGATTGCGTTTCATCTCGACTTAACGTCAATGGGCTACACCCTGCGTCAGATGGTCGCCCCTGTTCAGGGGGAATTCTTCGTCGTCGAACGCGATGGCGCCGTCGTGCTGCACCCTGATACGGGCGCGCTTTTCAAACAGTACGTCAGCGAAGCGCTGATGGATAAAATGACCAGCGGCGAAGGCCACCTTTACGATAAGAAAACCGACGCCTGGTATTACTACTACTCATTTACCAATCCAGACTGGTTTGTCATCTACAGGGTCTCTGGCGCAACGCTTACCGATATCACCCGACACGAAACGACAATCGTAGGCTGGGGTTTCGCGCTGGCGGCCATCATTATCATTCTCTTCGGCCTCTATCTGCGTCATGCCTCGCGTACCGTGTTGATGACCATTATCAATGCGATCAAAACGGGCGATGTGAGCCAAGCGCCGCGTCTGGAAGCGATGCTGAGCCGCACCATTCAGTCCAATAAAGAGCGTGAGATGGCGTATGTTCGTCAGGCCACTCACGATGCGCTGACCGGCTGCAAAAACCGCCGTGCGTTCGATAACGATGTGGAGGAATTATTAAATGCCCACCAGCCTTTCGCGATGGCGCTGGTTGATATTGATAACTTCAAGTCAATTAACGACACGTGGGGACACCTGAGCGGCGACATTGTCCTGCGTAACGTGGCGCGCGAGGGGATCCAGATAATGCAGCCCCACCACGTCTCGGTCTATCGCTATGGTGGTGAAGAGTTCGCGGTAATTTTCCAGGCCGAGCAGATCGCTGCCGCATTTTCATTGCTTGACGCATGGCGCACCGCCGTTGAAAGACGCGTATGGCGGGAAGACAATCTGCACGTCACGTTCAGCGCGGGTCTGGGTGAATGGCACTTCGAACCGCTGGAACAATTTGTAGGTAGCGTTGATAACGCGCTCTACAGTGCTAAAAAGCAGGGAAAAAACCGTATTGTTCGCACTGCCGTCGGCTGACTTTCTCTCTTACTCGAAGAATTGTAACCGGTTTCAGAAAAATGCCGCTTTCTTTGTGATGCCTGACACACAATCGCGGTAAAGCGGTTGTTGAAGCTCTCTGCGCAGGATAATTATCAATAAACACATGTAGATCGAGGCTGATTATGAAGAACATCGTTTTATGCTGTGCAGCGGGAATGTCAACCAGCATGCTGGTTCAACGTATGAAAGATGCCGCGCAGAAAAAAGGGGTTGAAGTCACTATTAAAGCCGTTCCGGTTGCGGAGTTTAAAGACAATATCGCGACGGCCGACATCGTATTGCTGGGGCCACAGGTTAAATACGAGCAGGCTAAACTGCAGGCACAGGCCGACCCGCTGGGCAAAAAGGTCGCGGTGATCGACATGATGGATTACGGCATGATGAAAGGCGATGCCGTACTGGAAAAAGCGCTTAAACTGCTGGAGTCATAATGGAAGACTTAGAAACCACAATCATGGAACTGCTGGTCAACGCCGGTGCGGCCCGCAGTGCGGCCCTGACGGCTCTGCAGATGGCGCGTAAAGGTGAGTTTGACGAAGCTGAAAAAGCGATGGAAGAATCCCGCGAATATGTGAAGCACGCGCATACGATCCAGACGCAGCTTATTGGACTTGACGAAGGGACCGGGAAACTGCCGGTTAACCTGATCACCGTTCATTCTCAGGACCACCTGATGAACGCGATGGTTATTCAGGATCTGGCGGGCGATATGATTGAGCTTTATCGACGCATCCCGTTAGTGAATTGAAGAAATGCAGATATAAAAAAACCCGCCGAGGCGGGTTTTTTATTTACGGCATCAACGATTACTCGTTGTCGGAACCGCCCAGACCTGCGTTCAGCAGTTCTGCCAGGCTCGCGGATGCATCTTCAGCAGTAACCTGCGGTGCAGCTGGCAGTTCGCCCGCAGCGCGACGACGCATACGATCCTGATGGTACGCATAACCGGTACCGGCAGGGATCAGACGACCCACGATGACGTTCTCTTTCAGACCGCGCAGTTCATCACGTTTACCAGCAACAGCGGCTTCGGTCAGGACACGAGTCGTTTCCTGGAACGATGCTGCGGAGATGAAGGACTCGGTTGCCAGAGACGCTTTGGTGATACCCAGCAGATCGCGTGCGAAGGTCGCACCGATTTTGCCGTTCGCTTCCAGATCGCGGTTAGCGATCTTAACGCGTGAGTATTCAACCTGCTCGCCTTCCAGGAAGTCGGAGCTGCCCGCGTTTTCGATGGTTGCTTTACGCAGCATCTGACGAACGATAACTTCGATGTGCTTATCGTTAATCTTAACGCCCTGCAGGCGGTATACATCCTGTACTTCGTTAACAATGTAACGAGTAACAGCATGCACACCACGCAGACGCAGGATGTCGTGCGGCGCTTCTGGACCGTCGGAAACCACGTCACCACGTTCTACACGTTCACCTTCGAACACGTTGAGCTGACGCCACTTAGGAATCATCTCTTCGTACGGCTCGCTGCCATCTACTGGGGTGATAACCAGACGGCGCTTACCTTTAGTCTCTTTACCGAAGGAGATGATCCCGCTGATTTCAGCCAGGATTGCAGGCTCTTTCGGACGACGTGCTTCGAACAGGTCCGCAACGCGTGGCAGACCACCGGTGATGTCCTTGGTACCGCCGGATTCCTGAGGAATACGCGCCAGGGTGTCACCAGAGCTGATCTGTACGCCATCTTCCAGCTGTACAATCGCTTTACCCGGCAGGAAGTACTGCGCAGGCATATCGGTACCCGGGATCAGAACGTCGTTACCCTGAGCATCAACGATTTTCAGTGCAGGACGCAGATCTTTACCGCCGGTAGTACGTTCAGCAGAATCCAGAACCACCAGAGAAGACAGACCGGTCAGCTCGTCGGTCTGACGAGTAATGGTCTGGCCGTCGATCATGTCAGTAAAGCGGATGAAACCACTTACTTCGGTGATTACCGGCATGGTGTGTGGATCCCAGTTTGCAACGGTTTCACCGCCGGCAACCTGCTCGCCATCACCTTTCGCCATAACCGCACCGTAAGGCACTTTATAGCTCTCTTTGGTACGACCGAATTCGTCGATCAGCTTCAGCTCGGTGTTACGAGAGGTCACAACCAGCTTGCCTGCGGAGTTAACAACAGACTTCGCGTTGCTGAGCTTGATGCTACCTTTGTTTTTCACCTGAATGCTGGATTCAGCAGCCGCACGAGATGCCGCACCACCGATGTGGAACGTACGCATCGTCAGCTGTGTACCCGGCTCACCGATGGACTGTGCCGCGATAACGCCGATGGCTTCACCTTTGTTGATGATGTGGCCACGCGCCAGGTCACGACCGTAGCAGTGTGCACACACACCAAAGTCGGTGTCACAGGATACAACGGAACGCACTTTCACAGAGTCAACAGAGTTCGCTTCCAGCAGGTCACACCACTGTTCGTGCAGCAGGGTGTTGCGTGGAACCAGAATGTCTGCAGTGCCCGGCTTCAGAATGTCTTCCGCGGTCACACGACCCAGTACGCGATCGCGCAGCGGCTCTTTAACATCACCACCCTCGATAACCGGGGTCATGGTGATACCTTCGAGGGTGCCACAATCGTCTTCGGTCACAACCAGATCCTGCGCAACGTCAACCAGACGACGCGTCAGATAACCGGAGTTCGCTGTCTTCAGTGCGGTATCCGCCAGACCTTTACGCGCACCGTGCGTGGAGATGAAGTACTGGAGTACGTTCAGACCTTCACGGAAGTTCGCGGTGATTGGCGTTTCGATGATGGAGCCATCTGGCTTCGCCATCAGACCACGCATACCTGCCAGCTGACGAATCTGTGCTGCAGAACCACGCGCACCGGAGTCGGCCATCATGTAGATGCTGTTGAAGGAAACCTGCTGCTCTTCGACGCCGTCACGGTTAATCACGGTTTCGGTTTGCAGGTTATCCATCATCGCTTTGGATACACGATCGTTCGCCGCTGCCCAGATATCGATAACTTTGTTGTAACGTTCGCCCGCGGTTACCAGACCAGACTGGAACTGCTCCTGGATCTCAGCAACTTCAGCTTCCGCTTCAGAGATGATCTCGTGTTTCTTCTCTGGGATGACCATGTCATCGATACCAACAGATGCACCTGAACGCGCTGCATAAGCAAAGCCGGTATACATTGTCTGGTCAGCGAAGATAACGGTCGGCTTCAGACCCAGAATGCGGTAACAGGTGTTCAGCATTTTGGAGATCGCTTTCTTGCCCAGCGCCTGGTTGACGATGGAGAAAGGCAGACCTTTCGGTACGATCATCCACAGAATGGCACGGCCAATGGTCGTGTCTTTCAGGCTGGTCTTCGCAACGAATTCGCCGTTTGCATCTTTTTCGTATTCGGTGATACGCACTTTAACGCGCGCATGCAGAGAGGCCAGGCCAGCGCGATAAATACGCTCAGCTTCTTTCGGGCCAGTCAGCACCATGCCTTCGCCTTTGGCGTTAACACAGTCACGGGTCATGTAGTACAGACCCAATACAACGTCCTGAGAAGGAACGATAATTGGTTCACCGTTCGCTGGAGACAGGATGTTGTTGGTAGACATCATCAGCGCACGCGCTTCGAGCTGGGCTTCCAGCGTCAGCGGTACGTGAACAGCCATCTGGTCACCATCGAAGTCGGCGTTATAGGCCGCACAAACCAGCGGGTGCAGCTGGATAGCTTTACCTTCGATCAGAACTGGCTCAAATGCCTGGATACCCAGACGGTGCAGGGTTGGTGCACGGTTCAGCAGTACCGGGTGTTCGCGGATAACTTCGTCCAGGATATCCCAAACGACAGCTTCTTCACGCTCAACCATTTTCTTAGCGGCTTTGATGGTGGTGGCCAGGCCACGCAGCTCCAGCTTGCCGTAGATGAACGGTTTGAACAGCTCCAGTGCCATTTTCTTCGGCAGACCGCACTGATGCAGACGCAGGTATGGACCTACGGTGATTACAGAACGACCGGAGTAGTCAACACGCTTACCGAGCAGGTTCTGACGGAAACGACCCTGCTTACCTTTGATCATGTCGGCCAAAGATTTCAGAGGACGCTTGTTAGAACCGGTGATCGCACGACCGCGACGACCGTTATCCAGCAGGGCATCTACCGCTTCCTGCAGCATACGTTTTTCGTTGCGTACGATGATGTCCGGCGCAGCCAGATCCAGCAGACGTTTCAGACGGTTGTTACGGTTGATAACGCGACGATACAGATCGTTCAGATCGGACGTTGCGAAACGACCACCATCCAGCGGAACCAGCGGACGCAGATCTGGCGGCAGAACCGGCAGAACGGTCAGGATCATCCACTCTGGTTTGTTACCAGACTGAACGAACGCTTCCAGCAGTTTGATACGCTTGGTCAGCTTTTTACGCTTGGTTTCGGAGTTGGTTTCGTTCAGCTCTTCACGCAGCTGCTCGCACTCCTGCTCCAGATCCATGCTCTTCAGCAGGGCCTGAATAGCTTCCGCACCCATCTTCGCGTCGAATTCGTCACCGAACTCTTCCAGCGCGTCCAGATACTGCTCTTCAGTCAGGATCTGGTGACGTTCCAGGTTCGTCATCCCGCCTTCGATAACTACATAAGATTCGAAGTACAGAACACGTTCGATATCGCGCAGCGGCATATCCAGCAGCAGACCGATACGGGACGGCAGAGATTTCAGGAACCAGATGTGAGCAGTTGGAGACGCCAGCTCGATGTGGCCCATACGCTCACGGCGTACTTTAGTCTGGGTCACTTCAACGCCGCACTTCTCACAGATCACACCGCGGTGTTTCAGGCGCTTGTACTTACCGCACAGGCACTCGTAGTCTTTTACTGGCCCGAAAATACGCGCACAGAAAAGGCCGTCACGCTCAGGTTTGAACGTACGGTAGTTGATGGTTTCCGGCTTTTTAACTTCACCGAAAGACCATGAACGGATCATGTCTGGCGAAGCCAGAGCAATTTTGATCGCATCAAACTCTTCGGTTTTAGTCTGCGCTTTCAGAAACTTTAATAAATCTTTCACGGATTTGCTCCCGTCGGAGTTAGCACAATCCGGTGCCGGGGGTTAACCCGGCACCAGTGACCTGTTTGAGCGAGAATTACTCGTCTTCCAGTTCGATGTTGATACCCAGCGAACGAATCTCTTTCAACAGTACGTTGAAGGATTCTGGCATGCCTGGTTCCATCTGATGGTTGCCGTCCACGATGTTTTTATACATCTTGGTACGACCGTTCACGTCATCAGACTTAACGGTGAGCATTTCCTGCAGGGTGTATGCCGCGCCGTATGCTTCCAGCGCCCACACTTCCATCTCCCCGAAGCGCTGACCACCGAACTGTGCCTTACCACCCAGCGGCTGCTGAGTAACCAGGCTGTAAGAACCGGTAGAACGAGCGTGCATCTTGTCGTCGACCAGGTGGTTCAGTTTCAGCATGTACATGTAACCTACGGTTACTGGACGCTCAAACTGTTCACCGGTACGGCCGTCAAACAGCGTAATCTGACCAGACGTTGGCAGACCACCCAGTTGCAGCAGCTCTTTAATTTCAGCTTCTTTTGCACCGTCGAATACCGGCGTTGCAATTGGCATACCTTTGCGCAGGTTCTCTGCCAGACGCAGCACTTCTTCATCGCTGAAGGTGTTCAGGTCGACTTTCTGACGCACGTCGGTACCCAGATCGTAGGCACGCTGGATGAATTCGCGCAGTTTCGCGACTTCCTGCTGCTGTTTCAGCATGGCGTTGATCTTGTCGCCGATACCTTTCGCAGCCATACCCAGGTGGGTTTCCAGGATCTGACCAATGTTCATACGAGACGGTACGCCCAGTGGGTTCAGTACGATATCTACCGGCGTACCGTTAGCATCGTGCGGCATATCTTCGATCGGGTTGATCTTAGAGATAACACCCTTGTTACCGTGACGACCTGCCATCTTATCACCAGGCTGGATCTGACGTTTAACGGCCAGATACACCTTAACAATCTTCAGCACGCCTGGTGCCAGATCGTCGCCCTGAGTGATTTTGCGGCGTTTCGCTTCGAGTTTTTTCTCGAACTCGTGTTTCAGTTCGTCATACTGCTCAGCCAGCTGTTCCAACTGATTTTGTTTTTCTTCGTCGGTCAGGCCGAGTTCCAGCCAGCGATCGCGTGGCAGTTTGTCGAGCTTCTCAGCTTCAACGCCACCGGCAACCAGCACCGCATAGATACGGCTGAACAGACCTGCTTCGAGGATCTGCAGTTCTTCAGACAGGTCTTTCTTAGCCTGTTTGAGCTGCATCTCTTCGATTTCCAGCGCACGCTTATCTTTTTCAACGCCATCACGAGTGAAGACCTGAACGTCGATAACCGTACCGGAAACACCGTTTGGTACGCGCAGAGAAGAGTCTTTAACGTCAGACGCTTTCTCACCGAAGATAGCACGCAGCAGTTTCTCTTCTGGGGTCAGCTGGGTTTCACCTTTCGGCGTCACCTTACCTACCAGAATGTCGCCGCCGGTCACTTCCGCACCGATGTAAACAATACCGGATTCATCCAGCTTGGAGAGCGCAGCTTCACCCACGTTAGGGATGTCGGCAGTGATCTCTTCTGGCCCCAGCTTGGTGTCACGGGACACACAGGCCAGTTCCTGAATGTGGATGGTGGTGAAACGATCTTCCTGAACCACACGCTCGGAGACGAGGATGGAGTCTTCGAAGTTGTAACCGTTCCACGGCATGAACGCTACGCGCATGTTCTGACCGAGCGCCAGTTCACCGAGGTCGGTGGACGGACCGTCTGCCAGCACGTCGCCGCGCTCAACTGGCTCACCCAGAGATACGCAAGGCATCTGGTTGATACAGGTGTTCTGGTTAGAACGGGTGTATTTGGTCAGGTTGTAGATGTCGATACCCGCTTCGCCCGGATACATCTCGTCTTCGTTAACTTTGATAACGATACGGGATGCGTCAACGTACTGAACGGTACCGCCACGCTTAGCAACTGCCGTAACACCGGAGTCAACGGCAACAGCACGTTCCATACCGGTACCAACCAGCGGCTTATCAGCACGCAGAGTTGGAACGGCCTGACGTTGCATGTTCGCACCCATCAATGCACGGTTGGCGTCATCGTGTTCCAGGAACGGGATCAGGGACGCACCGACGGATACCACCTGCTGGGTGGATACGTCCATGTAGTCAACCTGGTCGCGGCTGAACAAGCTGGATTCGCCTTTGCTACGGCAGGTAACCAGATCTTCTACAAAGTGGCCTTCGTCATCCAGGTTGGAGTTCGCCTGAGCGATAACGTAGTTGCCTTCTTCGATAGCAGACAGGTAATGAATTTCGTCGGTAACCACACCGTCGGTCACTTTACGATACGGGGTCTCAAGGAAACCGTATTCGTTTGTCTGTGCGTACACGGACAGGGAGTTGATCAGACCGATGTTTGGACCTTCAGGCGTTTCGATTGGACATACGCGACCGTAGTGAGTCGGGTGTACGTCTCGAACTTCAAAGCCTGCACGTTCACGGGTCAGACCGCCTGGGCCGAGTGCAGAGATACGACGTTTGTGCGTGATCTCAGACAGCGGGTTGTTCTGGTCCATGAACTGGGACAGCTGGCTGGAACCGAAGAACTCTTTCACTGCTGCAGAAATCGGCTTGGCGTTGATCATATCCTGAGGCATCAGGGTATCCAGATCGCCCAGAGACAGACGCTCTTTCACCGCACGCTCTACACGTACCAGGCCAACGCGGAACTGGTTTTCCGCCATTTCGCCAACGGAACGGATACGACGGTTGCCGAGGTGGTCGATGTCGTCCACTTCGCCTTTGCCGTTACGGATATCAATGAGCTTCTTCATCACTTCGATGATGTCGTCTTTGCTCAGGATACCGGAACCTTCGATCTCGTCGCGCAGCAGAGAACGGTTGAACTTCATACGACCTACCGCGGACAGATCGTAGCGGTCTTCGGAGAAGAACAGGTTCTCGAACAGGCTTTCAGCCGCTTCGCGAGTTGGTGGCTCACCAGGGCGCATCATGCGGTAGATTTCTACCAGCGCGCTCAGACGATCGTTGGTTGGGTCGACGCGTACAGTCTCAGAGATGTACGGACCGTGGTCCAGATCGTTGGTGAACAGCGTTTCGATACGTTTGTGGCCAGACTGGCTCAGCTTAGCCAGCAGATCCAGGCTCAGCTCCATGTTCGCCGGGCAGATCAGCTCGCCAGTTGATTCATCAACGTAATCTTTCGCGGCTACTTTTCCTGCAATGTATTCAACCGGAACTTCGATGTGTTTGATATCATCTTTTTCCAGCTGGCGGATGTGGCGCGCGGTGATACGGCGACCTTTTTCCACATACACTTTGCCGTCGGCTTCGATGTCGAACGACGCGGTCTCACCACGCAGACGTTCCGGCACCAGCTCCATCTGCAGCTTGTTGTCGCGGATTTCAAAGATCACTTTCTCAAAGAACAGGTCCAGGATCTGCTCAGTGGTATAGTTCAGTGCACGCAGAATGATGGTTGCAGGCAGTTTACGACGACGGTCGATACGGACAAACAGGTTGTCTTTTGGATCGAACTCGAAGTCCAGCCATGAACCACGGTAAGGAATGATGCGTGCATTATACAGTACTTTACCGGAAGAGTGTGTTTTACCTTTATCGCTGTCGAAGAAGACGCCCGGGCTACGATGCAGCTGGGAAACGATAACACGCTCAGTACCGTTGATAACGAAAGTACCGTTGTCCGTCATGAGTGGAATCTCACCCATGTAGACTTCTTGTTCTTTAATGTCTTTTACGGTGCCTTCCGGCGCTTCGCGCTCGTAGATCACCAGACGCAGTTTTACGCGCAGCGGTGCGGAATAGGTCACGCCACGGATCTGACATTCCTGAACGTCAAACACCGGTTCGCCAAGGCGGTAGCTGACGTACTGCAGCTCGGAGTTACCGCTGTAGCTCTGAATCGGGAACACGGAACGGAAGGCTGCTTCCAGACCGTACTGCCCTTCAGGATCTTGCTCGATAAACTTCTGGAACGAGTCAAGCTGGATAGAAAGGAGATATGGAATGTCCAGAACTTGTGGACGTTTACCAAAATCCTTACGAATACGTTTTTTCTCGGTATAGGAGTAAACCATAGGGTTCCTCAGCTCGCTGACAAGTCGACCCATCTGTCCGACGAAGGGACAGTTTGTGCAACACCATTTTGTGGACCGGAAAATTGAATACTTTCCGCAATACCTGTTGCTATCACGCTTAAACCATTTCATTGCGATTTACACAGAGCGAGCACCCTGTCGCAGTATATTAAGTCGTCGATAGAAACAAGCATTGTCAGGACAATCAGCAGTCAAACAGTGTGAAATGCTACTGATGCCTTACAGCGCAAAAAGGCTGGTGACTAAAAAGTCACCAGCCATCAGCCTAATTGCTTAGGCTGCAACCAGAAAAGTTGGCTTATTTAACTTCAACTTCAGCGCCAGCTTCTTCCAGAGATTTTTTCAGTGCTTCTGCGTCGTCTTTGCTCACGCCTTCTTTCAGCGCAGCTGGAGCAGATTCTACCAGGTCTTTAGCTTCTTTCAGACCCAGGCCAGTTGCGCCACGTACTGCTTTGATAACAGCAACTTTGTTCGCGCCAGCAGCTTTCAGAATTACGTCGAATTCAGTTTTTTCTTCAGCAGCTTCAGCCGGGCCAGCAGCTACAGCTACAGCAGCAGCAGCAGAAACACCGAATTTTTCTTCCATTGCAGATACCAGCTCTACAACGTCCATTACGGACATAGCTGCAACTGCTTCAATGATTTGATCTTTAGTGATAGACATTTAAATTGTTCCTGAAAATCAGAATAAGTTTATACGTAAGCAAATGCTTTATAAAGATAACTGCGATTAAGCAGCTTCTTTCGCATCGCGTACAGCAGCCAGAGTGCGAACCAGTTTGCCAGCCGCAGCTTCTTTCATGGTTGCCATCAGGCGTGCAATTGCTTCTTCGTAGGTCGGCAGGGTTGCCAGGCGATCGATTTGCGATGCCGGGATCAACTCACCTTCAAAGGCTGCAGCTTTGACCTCAAATTTTGCATTCGCTTTCGCGAACTCTTTGAACAGACGAGCAGCAGCGCCCGGGTGTTCCATAGAGTATGCAATCAGGGTCGGACCAACAAACGTGTCTTTCAGGCACTCGAACTGAGTACCTTCAACTACGCGACGCAGCAGGGTGTTACGAACAACACGCATGTATACGCCAGCTTCACGACCTGCTTTACGCAGTTCAGTCATTTTGTCTACAGTAACGCCACGGGAATCCGCAACTACTGCAGACAGCGCGCCTTTGGCTACTTCGCTGACTTCAGCAACAATCGCTTGTTTGTCTTGAAGATTTAAAGCCATTAGCTTTGCTCCTGGATGTTTGCCGGAACTCATGTTCCGGAACTCACTTCACTCAACCCAACGGGAAGAGCGTCTTAATACGGTGAGCAGAAACAAGCCAGAGTATTAAAAATAATCTTAGCGTTCTGTCACCGTCTACGCAGGGGATTAAGTTTCTTGCGAAACACCTGCGGTCTTCGACGGAGGCCTGGATAGGCCAGGCTCCAACGAACAAATCTTTTAGCCGCTAACTTTCGTTAGCAAACGTGGGGGTAAGATTGTAGACAAAATCACCGCCCACGTAAAGGCATTAGTTTGCAGCAGCGCTCAGGCCAGCCTGGTCAACTGCAACACCTGCACCCATGGTGGTGGAGATGCTAACTTTCTTGATGTACACGCCTTTCGCCTGAGTTGGTTTAGCTTTTTTCAGCGCAACCAGCAGAGCTTCCAGGTTTTCTTTCAGTTTGTCAGCGTCAAAGTCCACTTTACCGATGGTGGTGTGGATGATGCCGTTTTTGTCGTTACGGTAACGAACCTGACCTGCTTTAGCGTTCTTAACCGCTTCAGCAACGTTAGGGGTTACAGTACCCACTTTCGGGTTTGGCATCAGGCCGCGTGGACCCAGAACCTGGCCCAGCTGGCCAACAACGCGCATTGCATCTGGAGAAGCAATAACAACGTCAAAGTTCATTTCGCCTTTCTTGATCTGATCAGCCAGATCTTCCATACCTACCAGTTCAGCGCCGGCAGCTTTAGCAGCTTCAGCGTTTGCACCCTGAGCAAATACAGCTACGCGAACGGAACGGCCAGTACCGTGTGGCAGTACAGTTGCGCCACGAACGTTCTGATCGGATTTACGAGCATCGATGCCCAGGTTAACGGCAACGTCAACGCTTTCAACGAACTTAGCAGTCGCCAGTTCTTTCAGCAGAGCAATAGCTTCGTTGATGTCGTACTGTTTGGTCGCATCAACTTTGTCACGGATCACGGACATGCGCTTGGTCAGTTTAGCCATTTCTTAGTCCTCCACTACCAGGCCCATGGAACGTGCAGTACCTTCGATGGAGCGAGTCATCGCTTCAATGTCGGCACCAGTCATGTCGGCAGCTTTGGTCTGCGCGATTTCCTGCAGCTGAGCGCGGGAAATTTTACCCACTTTGTCTTTGTTCGGTTTACCGGAACCAGACTTGATACCAGCCGCTTTCTTCAGCAGAACTGCTGCTGGAGGGGTTTTGGTAACGAAAGTGAAAGAACGGTCAGCGTAAACAGTGATTACGACTGGGATTGGCAGACCTTTTTCCAGGGATTCAGTTTTTGCGTTGAACGCTTTACAGAATTCCATGATGTTCACACCCTGCTGACCCAGAGCTGGACCAACTGGTGGACTTGGGTTCGCCATACCAGCTGCAACCTGCAGCTTGACGTAGGCTTGTACTTTCTTAGCCATTCTAAAATCCTCTGATTGGGTAATAGCGCCTCAGGGAGGCTCCCCGTGAATAAAATTCGTTTTACGGGCCGGGACCCATAAAAACAAAAGGCGCGAAATTGTATTCCAATCCCGCGCCTTGTGCAACGATTAAATCGTCGCTTTTTTGATCGCTGCTTAGGCTTTTTCTACCTGGGCAAAGTCCAGCTCTACCGGGGTCGCACGACCGAAGATAGAAACAGAAACTTTCAGGCGGGACTTCTCATAGTCCACTTCTTCAACCACGCCATTAAAGTCAGCAAACGGACCGTCATTAACACGAACCATTTCACCCGGTTCAAACAGCGTTTTCGGACGCGGCTTATCACCCACCTGCTGCAGGCGGTTCATAATCGCATCAACTTCTTTGTCGCTGATTGGCGCCGGACGGTCAGACGTGCCGCCGATAAAGCCCATCACACGCGGCACGCTGCGCACCAGGTGCCAGCTCGCGTCGTTCATAACCATCTGAACCAGCACGTAACCCGGGAAGAATTTGCGCTCGCTTTTGCGACGCTGGCCGCCACGGATCTCAACCACTTCTTCGGTCGGAACCATAACTTCGCCAAACAACTCTTCCATATTGTGTAATTTGATATGCTCACGCAGCGACGTTGCTACGCGGCCTTCAAAACCGGAAAACGCCTGAACGACGTACCAGCGCTTTTTAGGGGCTTCAGACATCTCAGAACCTCAGGCCAGTGATAAAGGATACCAGGCGAACCAGAATACCATCCAGTCCCCACAGGATCAGTGACATTACAGCGGTTACCGCCGCTACGATCAGCGTGGTGTGCAATGTTTCCTGGCGAGTCGGCCAAATGACCTTGCGGACTTCGGTACGCGCTTCGCGGGCAAACGCAACGGTCGCTTTGCCTTTTGTCGTCAACAGCGCGACACCACCCGCCGCAGCAATCAGAATTACCACTGCAAGCGCGCGTAGCGGCAGCATCATGTCACGATAAAGATAGTTGCCGACAATCGCCACAATCAGCAGCACGGCTACAACTACCCATTTCATCGCTTCCAGGCCGCGCCCGCTCCCTTGAGCTTCGGTATTCGCACTCATAAACCAACCTGTCAGAAGTATTCTACAAACATTTTCACCCCGCGAGTGCGAGGCAAACCAATCGAAATGCTATTCGCTTTTCGTATTATACGCTCTCCGCAGAGCCTGTCTCAGCAATGATTATGACAAAATTAATCACTGATGAGCCAGGTTCTGATGTGAAAGCGTGCAAAAAGGGCATCAAATGATGCCCTTTTATTGCGCATTGCGTCAAATGTTATCAGCGATTAGCCGAGAACTTTAGCAACAACGCCCGCGCCAACGGTACGGCCGCCTTCACGGATTGCGAAACGCAGACCGTCGTCCATCGCGATTGGGTGGATCAGAGTCACAACCATCTTGATGTTGTCGCCTGGCATTACCATCTCTACGCCTTCTGGCAGTTCGATGGTACCGGTCACGTCAGTTGTACGGAAGTAGAACTGTGGACGGTAGCCTTTGAAGAACGGAGTATGACGGCCGCCTTCGTCTTTGGACAGGATGTACACTTCAGATTCGAACTTGGTGTGTGGCTTGATTGAGCCTGGCTTCGCCAGAACCTGACCACGTTCGATTTCTTCACGTTTGATACCACGCAGCAGAACACCAACGTTCTCACCAGCACGGCCTTCGTCCAGCAGTTTGCGGAACATTTCAACGCCAGTACAGGTAGACTTCGCAGTCTCTTTGATACCAACGATTTCAACTTCTTCACCAACTTTGATGATACCGCGCTCTACACGACCGGTAACAACGGTACCACGACCGGAGATGGAGAATACGTCTTCGATTGGCAGCAGGAATGGCTTGTCAATCGCACGCTCTGGTTCTGGGATGTAAGAATCCAGGAAGCCAGCCAGTTCGATGATTTTCGCTTCCCACTCAGCGTCGCCTTCCAGCGCTTTCAGCGCGGAACCACGAACGATTGGAGTGTCGTCGCCCGGGAAATCGTACTGAGACAGCAGTTCACGAACTTCCATCTCTACCAGTTCCAGCAGCTCTTCGTCATCAACCATGTCGCATTTGTTCAGGAACACGATGATGAAAGGAACGCCTACCTGACGACCCAGCAGGATGTGCTCACGAGTCTGAGGCATTGGGCCGTCAGTCGCAGCAACAACCAGGATCGCGCCGTCCATCTGCGCAGCACCGGTGATCATGTTTTTAACATAGTCGGCGTGGCCTGGGCAGTCTACGTGTGCGTAGTGGCGAGTCGGGGTGTCGTACTCAACGTGAGAGGTGTTGATGGTGATACCACGAGCTTTTTCTTCTGG